>JAFSOM010000264.1 GCA_017447005.1 Oscillibacter sp. | reverse complement strand
TGGTGAAGCGGAGCGGCGGTGACTGGCGGGACTGCAATTATTTGTCCCTGAGCGGAACAGCCCCACGCGCCATGCTTCAGTATCTCCGCAACCATCCGCAGATTACGCAAATCAGCCTGTGTCTGGACAACGACAAGGCGGGCATGGACGGCATGGACAAACTGGAACGGGCCGTCCGGGACGATGCGGAACTGTCTGGGCGCGTCCGACTGATTTACCGCAATCCCCCGCCGAAAAATTACGGGAAAGACTACAACGAGTTCCTGCTGGCGAATATGAGAGCGGAACGGCTACAAAATGAGAAAGCCGCGAAGCGTCGGGCGCGAACGGACGCGATTGCGGAAATTTGACGGCGTTTCCGCTATTCCTCAATTTTAACAATCGTGACGGCGGATTCAAGCAGTAAATTGATAATTTCGTTGCGGGAGCGATTCGTCTGCGCGGACAGGGCGTCCAAACGCTCAATCAATTCGTCTTTCATGCGAACAGAGACAATTTTATAGCCGTCATCGCCCTTTTTCGCGCTTTTCTTCTTGATTCTGATTACCTCTGCCATGCTAATCATCCTTCCTGTCCCTTGTATTTTAGCTTGACAGAGTTCATTTTAGTATATTATAATAGTATAGTTTCATAAACACTATAAATTTATAGTGTTTCAAGAGAGGAGGCGACATTGGCAATCTCCCATCTGCTTCCGCGAAAGACCATGCGGAACAGGACGCGCCTCCGGTCTATGGAGGAGCGCATTCAGTACGACGAAAAAGACGATAAAACCCGGAGCGGGGAATTGGTATCCTCTTATATGTGTACGCCGGAATCGGCGGCGCAGGAATTTGAGAACAGCCACAAACTTTATTACCAGATTACCGGACGGAGCCAGCCGCAAAAACGGGACATCATCATGTACCGGATTATTCAGTCCTTCAAGCCCGGAGAGGTTTCGCCGGAGGAGGCGAACCGGGTAGGGTACGAACTGGCGATGAAATTCACCGGGGGAAAGCACCAGTTTGTTGTCTCCACGCATACGGACAAGGCGCACATCCACAACCACATTGAGTTTTGCAGTATCAATCTGGATTGCGACGGCAAATTCCAAAACGTGAAGGATTCCGCGCTGATACTGCGCCGTTTGAACGACGAGATTTGCCGCGCCCACGGGCTTTCCGTTATTGAGAACCCGCAGAAGTCCGCCATGCGTCCCGGCGAGGCGGCGGCGATAAAATACGGCGTCAGCTTCAAGGAAAAACTGCGTCAGACGATTGACCGGATACTCCCGGAAAGCGCGGACTTTGAGGACTTTCTGGCGCGGATGCGCTCGGAAGGATACGAAATCAAGCGGGGAAAGTATCTGGAATTTCGCGCCCCCGGACAACTGCGCTTCACGCGCTCTTTCCGTCTGGGCAATGATTACACGCTGGACGCTCTGCGGGAGCGTTGCGAAAAACAACGCGCCGATTCCGGGGAAGTCAGAACTCCCGCGCAGGCGAAAGCGGCGACGACCGCGCCCGCGAAAAAGGCCGCGTTCCGTCCCGTCCGAAACGTCAATCTGCTCATCGACATTCAGGCGCGGATAGCGGCGGGAAAAGGCCCCGGCTACGAGCGCTGGGCGAAGATATTCAATCTCAAAGAGGCCGCGAAAACGCTCAACTTCCTTGTGGAAAACGGCCTGACCGATTACGACGAACTGGCGTCGAAAGCGGAGCAGGCCGGAGCGGAGTTTGACGCGTCCTCCAAGAAAATCAAGAAGCTGGAAGCGCGGATGTCGGAGATTGCCCAACTCAAAGCGCATATTATCCGGTATGTCAAAACGCGGGAAGTCTACGCCGCTTACAAAAAAGCGCGGAACAAAGCGGAATTTCTGGCGGCCCACGCGGAGGAAATCGCGCAACATGAGGCGGCGCGGAAAGCCTTTGACGCGTTGAACGGAAAGCCCATTCCGAAAGTCGCGGAACTCTCCAAGCAGTACGGCGAACTGCTGGAACAAAAGAAACAGGAATACGAACGCTTCAAACAGTATCGTCAGGAGATGATTGACTTCCAGACCGCGAAACAGAACGTGGACAGGATTTTGGGAATCCGTCAGGAAGAACAGAATCAGCGGGAGTATCAGGAGCGGCAACAGGAACAGCAACGCCAACAGCAGAATCAGAGCTATTGAGAGGGATGACCGTCAGACGCCGCGCCGTCCCGCAAGGGGCGGCGCGGCCTTTTGCTTTTACCGTCCGTCCGCAGGGGGCTGGTACTCCAGCAAATCGCTGATTTCGCAGTCAAGGACGTAACAAACCTTTGCCAGAAAGTCCAAATCGACAAGCTCCACCTTGATTCCCTTGTAATATCGGTCAATCACCTCATATTTGACGCCCGTTAATGTGCGAAGGCGATTGCGCGTGATTCCGCGCCTGTCCAGAATCTCAGCCAGCTTTACTTTCACACAGCCGTATTCCTCGGTGCGGTAACTGATGATGCTTTTTGGGATTTCCACGTTATCCCCTCCATTTTCCCGTTTATTTTATCAAAGGACGCCTTTCTTGATATTTCCCATATTTAAGGCTATCCTCATATAAGGGTAATTCTAAACGGAAAGGATATACGGGTGACAAGATTATGAACGAACGTCATTGTTGCTTTACAGGCCATAGAAAACTGTCCAAAGCCGTCCTGAAGGCGTTGCCCGCAATGCTGGACAGTTGCGTCGAGGGCCTGTACTCCGAAGGAATCGACACCTTCTACGCCGGGGGAGCGTTGGGATTCGATACGCTGGCTGCCGAAGCGGTTATCCGCTTTCGTGAAAAGCGTCCGGGCGTCCGTCTGATTTTGGCGCTTCCCTGTAAAAATCAGACGCGCCGCTGGAAACGGGAGGCGGTCGAACGCTATGAGACAATACGGCAATCTGCGGACGAGGTGATGTTTGTCTCCGAGGAATACGATTCCGGCTGTATGCGGCAACGCAATGAATATATGGCTGACCGCAGTTCCGTATGCGTCTGTTACCTGACGCAAAAAAAGGGCGGCACAGCTTACACCGTAAGCTATGCCGCCAAAAAAGGACTGCGAATCATAAACCTTGCCGTCACAGGGTCGTAGAAAAATTGACTGCAAATATGGACAAGTCCACCTCCGCTAAAATCAATTCGCCGAATTTCTAAAACGCTATTTTTGAAGCGAATAAAAGAGGATAATAACACGGAAAACCCGTAAATTTCAACTTATTAAGGTCAAAATCTAAGTGAAAGTCGTGCGCCAGTAAAACAAAAAATTTTCGTAGAGTAACCTACTCTACGAAAATGCGCCGCCAAGCCGCGTAAAATCAGGGCTTGACGGCGGCTTGACCACTTATTTGACCACAAATGGAATGGAAATACGGCCCATATTTTCCTTCTTCAAGCCCATAGAGGGATGCACGTAGCGGTTCATGGTGATGTTGACGCTGGCATGGCCCAGAATCTCGCTCAACGTCTTTACGTCAACTCCGAGGCCAATGCAGTTCGTGGCGAACGTATGTCTGAGACAATGGAAATTCACGGACGGAACGCCGCATTCCCGGAGAACACGCTTGAAGCGGTTTTGCATTGTCCGGGGTTCAATATAGCCTACTTCATCCCCTGTGAGGAAATACCCGACTGAAAAAGTCGGCTGAATTTTCATCAGCTTCACAAGGTCATCGGGAATAGGAATTATGCGAATGGAGCGGGGACTTTTGGGCGTTGTCACAGTGACTTTCGTTTTGCGTTCTTTTGAGCCTAAGTCCTGAATCCTCTGCATGGTGCGACACACATGGATAGTCTGTTCGGAGAGAGAAATGTCCTCCCAGCGCAACGCGCAAATCTCTCCGATTCGGAGTCCTGTGCATAAGCAAGTCAGGATTCCCAAGTTGACGGGAGTAAGATTCGCGCAAAGGTATTCGCTCAACTTTTCCTGCTCGTTTTTCGTGAGAATGTGCAGTTCCTTTGCGGTTTGCGTTATTTTCACGCTCTTTGCGTCGCATACGACGGCCTTGCCGTTTCGGACGGCGAAATCCAGCGCGGTGCGAATTACCGACAGAACGCTCGACACCGTTTTTGTCGAAAGTCCCGTATTTTTTGCGCCCCCGGTACGCAACAGTTCAAGGCATTGCGCCTCGATGCGCTCCTGCGTCAGTTCATTGAGAGGAATCGGGCCAATGGTTGGCTGGACGTAGGATTCCAGAAGGTTCGCGTATTTCACGCTTGTGGATTCCTTGACGCGGGGCTTGACGGATTCCAGCCACGCTTTCGCCACGTCCTCGAACAGTTCTGGACATTCAGGCGGGACCTCGGTCGCTGGCGCTTCGTTTTCGCGGTTACGCGTCTGTTCCAGTTTGTCCTTCGCGTCCCGGTACGTTCTGGCGTACACATACCCGTAGACCGCCTTGCCGCTTTCGGAGTAGGCTTTGATGTATCGGCCTTCCCATCTGCCGTCTTTTCGCTTGTGGAGATTTTTACCCGTTCTGGGCATATGCGGCACCTCCCTTCTCTTTGACTATAATCCTGACTGCAAATAGACGGCAAAAAGGTTATTTTAGCCCCTGATTTTTCCTGTATTTGTCAAATTTGAACAAAATATCAAAAATCTCACGAAAAGCCTATTGACAAAAGCTGATAAAGCTGGTAAAATGACACTGATTTGACCTGAAAAAGTTCGGTCGGGTTTTTCGTAGAGTAGGTTACTCTACGAAAATTTTTTGTTTTGCTGGCGCACGACTTTCACTTAGATTTTGACCTGCATAAGTTGAAATTTCCGGGTTTTCCGTGCTATTATTCTCTTTTATCCGCTTTCAAAATAGCGTTTTAGAAATTCGACGAATTGACTTTAGCGGAGGTGGACTGCTCCATATCCGCAGTCAATTTTTCTCCGGCTCCGTTACGGCAAGATTTATAATTTGCAGTCCTTTCTTGGCGGCATAGCTTACGGTGTAAGCTGTGCCGCCCTTTTTTTGCGTCAGGTAGCAAACGCATACGGAACTGCGGTCAGCCATATATTCATTGCGTCGCCGCATACAGCCGGAATCGTATTCCTCGGAAACAAACCTCACTTCGTCCGCAGATTGCCGTATCGTCTCATAGCGTTCGACCGCCTCCCGTTTCCAGCGGCGCGTCTGATTTTTACAGGGAAGCGCCAGAATCAGACGGACGCCCGGACGCCTTTCACGAAAGCGGATTACCGCTTCGGCAGCCAGCGTATCGAATCCCAAGGCTCCCCCGGCATAGAACGTGTCGATTCCTTCGGAGTACAGACCCTCGACGCAACTGTCCAGCATTTCAGGCAACGCGTTCAGGACGGCTTTGGACAGTTTTCTGTGGCCTGTAAAGCAACAATGACGTTCGTTCATAATCTTGTCACCCGTATATCCTTTCCGTTTAGAATTACCCTTATATGAGGATAGCCTTAAATATGGGAAATGTCAAGAAAGGCGTCCTTTGATAAAATAAACGGGAAAATGGAGGGGATAACGTGGAAATCCCAAAAAGCATCATCAGTTACCGCACCGAGGAATACGGCTGTGTGAAAGTAAAGCTGGCTGAGATTCTGGACAGGCGCGGA
>JAFSOM010000263.1 GCA_017447005.1 Oscillibacter sp. | reverse complement strand
GGGAGAAACGCCGGTTCCGGAACGCTGACGGTCGCGCTGAAAAATCAGGCGGGCAAGGAGCTGGCGAAATCCAGCGTACAGGTGGATGTGCAGACCCGGAACGACCCCAAAATTACCGTCGCGCCGTCCTCCGTGAGCGTGAAGGCGGGTAAATCCGTCGATGTGCGCTGTACGGGACAGAATATCAACGATTCCTTCTGTTTCCGTTACGTCAACCGCGCCCCGTCGGTATTGCAATGCTCGTGGAAGTCGGACTGGTCAGGAAATTCCCTTCCCCTGACGATAAAGGGCAAGGCCGCGGGTTCCGGATTTGTGACCGTGGAACTTCTCGTCAATAACGTCATCCGTTCCAGCGCGACGATTGCGGTGGAAGTCCTGTCCGACGGCGGCGGGGGCGATAACGGCGGCGGAGGCGGCGGAGGCGATAACGGCGGCGGACAAACCGGACAATTTTCCGCTTACGGTTTCTCCAACTATTCCCGCCCCCACATTACGCTTGCGCTGTGCCAGTATATGTTCGGCAAAACCCAGCGGGCAAAAACTGTCTACGATTGGGACATTGGCAACGGCGGCGTATGCTTCGGAATGTCCACGACAGTCGGACTGCTGAACGCCTCGTCAAAGCCTAACGCCGATACTTTTGGAAAGAATCTCATTTCGCAACTGCAAAAATCGGACTACGCCTCTGACCTTGGCCTATCGCTCTCGGATTTCATTGAGGCGTTGCACGTCAGTCAGGTCGCCTACTCTATGAAGGAATCTTCCGGCCTGAGCAATCTTGTGCAGGCGGTGCGCGAGGGCGGAGTCGCTCAACCCGTCATTGTCTGCATACGCGGCCCGGGCGGCGGTCACGCGCTTGTGGGCTATGGCGTGACTTCTTCCGGCTCCGTGCGCGTGTACGACTCCAACTGGCCCGGTCAGGAACGCACGGTTTCCATCAGTGGCTCCACGTGGTCGTATAAGCTCTGGGAGGGCCTGACATGGAACAGCAGTAACGGAAAAATTACGTATATCCCGTACAGCGTCTACTCCTCCGTATGGAATCAGCGCGGGACGTTGAACGGCGTGCGCTTGCAGGACGGCGGCCCGCTGAAAGAGGACGACCGCTGTCTGTTGACGGCCTCTGTCGACGACTTTACGCTGCTGGATTTCACGGGAGAAGTCGTGATGGCGCAGTACGTTGACGGCGTCTTGCAGGATAACAAGTCCCCGGACGTGGAGGAAGTGTTTTTGGATAACGCCTTGCCTGACGGCGCGTTCAGTCATGTGCATATGCTTTACGTCCCCGCTGACCTCTACACCGTCCGCAACGACAGCGGGAAAAAGATGGACGTATCCCTGTCGGGTATGGATTTATCCGTCCGCGTGAGTTCGGAAGCGGAAGAGTTTGACCTCGCCGTATCGGACGCGGAAGAGTTCGCAAACGCGATGATTTTAGGCCTTGAAGAAGGGCAGGAATATTCCATTTCCATCGGTTCCAGCCGCGACGGAGACCCGGACGAAACGACCATTGCCGGCGCCGGTAACAAAGACGGCGAAACAATTTGCTTAGGCATGGGCGAAAGTTTCGGCATAGGCATGGAGGGGCTTTACATTAGCAACGGCGTCAATGACGGTATGCTGTCGCTGGGCGAGCTGGAAGATACCCCGGGCGGAGGAGAGGAAGGAGCGCCGCAGAGCGCTTTTGTGCAAAGTTTCACGCTCAACTCCGTGAACCTTGACACGGAATATTCCATCACCGCCGAAGCCGGACGGGGCGGAACGGTTTCTCCCGCCGGCGTTACGTCCGTACGGGAAGGCGAAAGCTACACCTACCGTATCCAACCGTCGGAGGGCTATACCCTGAAGGCCATTTACGTAAACGGCGTGGAGGCGGTCTACTCGGACGAGGAAAGCGACGCGCCGCAGTATCTCTACGATAACGGCGCCTATGAGTACACGTTCCGGGATGTCACGGAAGCGGGGAACCTTTACGCGGAGTTCTCCAAGGATTTGAGCGGCTGTCTGATTCATACGGAGAACGAAGGCGAACTGGTCGTCACGGTCACGGACCCGGACAGAGAATCCGGCGAACAGACGCTTACGGAGGGCGTGGATTATAACTGGTCGTTGAGCGCCGCCGTCGAGGACGGAGAGCCGCAAACCTACTTGGTCATTGAGGCGGTTTCCGGGAGCGATTACAGCGGCGGAAAGATGGAGGTATACACCTACCACATTGACGAAGAACCCACGCTCAAAAACGGCCTGTACGACGCGGCAAGCGAGGAAATTCGCCTGACTGTCGCTAACGCCGACGCCTTTGCCCTGATGGTCGCCGCATACGCCGCCGTTTCCGGCGACGCGAATCAGACGGGAAAACTGCTGACCGTGTTCCCGGCGGATAAAATTCAAACGTCGGAGAAGACGGAGGACGGTACGCCTGTCCGGATTTCGCTGGACGGCGCAGGCCTTCCGGAAACATACGTCGTCCGGGCGTTCCTCCTGAGCGACTTGGAGAACTTGCGCGTGATGGCGCAACCGTTGACCATTCCGGTCAGTTCGTGACGGCGCGTCGGCGAAGGATTCCGGTCGGTTCATGACGGCCCGTCGGCGAAGGATTCCCCCAAGGAACGCATTCCCCGTAAACAGCGCGCAATCGGGAAGAAACGGCGCGTAAGGGTTTTTGAGAAAGGGTGGGAACTATGAATCAGTGGATGCCAATGCTGGCGCGTCCCGGCCCCGCAAAAGACGCAAAAGGATGTGAGACCGTGAACGGAAAACGCCTTGCTTTGCTGACCGTACTCCTGTTGTGCGCGTTGCTGACCGGGTGCGGAAAGCGCGATTCGGATTCCGCGGCGGGAGCGGCGGACGCCCCGGCGCCGCTCGGAGAAACGGAATTGACGGATGTCGCGGGACGCCCCGACGAAAGTTACATTCTGGAAGGCTTGCGGCAGGGCCTCTATCCCGCGCCCGCCGACGGTCAATTCCGCCCGGATGAACCCGTCACGCGCTCGGAGTTTATCGTCGCGCTGTGGCGTCTGGTCGGACAGCCGGAGGCCGACGACGCGAAAACGCCGTCCAAATGGGCCGACGAACTGCGCAAGGCCGTGGCGTGGGCCGACGAGACGGGATGTCTGGACAGCGCCGTCACCGTCGGGACGTTCGACCCCGACGAGTTGATGACGCGTCAGGCCGCGATGGAAACCCTGTTCGCCTGTAACGGAAGCGTCACGGGCGTGGAGGGGATGCTCATGGCAATCTATGACGACGCGTTCGACGACAGCGCGGAAATCCCGTCCGGCGCGAAACGCGCTATCTACTGGGGCTTTTACAGTGTTCTCATTCGAGAGCCGGAACCGGACAAAATCGCCCCGTCCGGTACGGTCTCGCGGGGAGATATGGCGGAAATGCTGGTTCGGTACCTGAACAAGTTCCGGAACCAGCCGCCGGAAAATGAACAAAAGGAGGAATCAATGCAGTGAAAAAGATGTTGATTTGTTGCGCCACGCTGTGCGTAACGCTAACGCTTTTCTGCGTCGCCGCGCTCGCTACGGACCTTCAGGTCAAGGTTGAGCCGGTGGACGCGAAGACTGTGGACGTTGCGGAGAAAACGGGCGGCGCGGACCGGGTTTTCACGGTCACGAAGGACGGCGTAAAAGCCGGGGATTTGTACCTTGTTCTGATTCAGAAACTGACTCAGGAAGGGGCGAAAGCGACCGATAAGCCGAAGCCGACCGAGGAGAATATCTATTATATCGACGTGAAGCAAGCTGACAATTCCACGCTCAGCATAGACGCCACGCCGCGGGATATGGACGAAGGCTCTTACGCGGTCTATCTGTCCGACTGGTCTGACTCGGGCAATGGCGCGGCGAAGGGCGTCGCTACCATTACCCTCAGCGCGGCCACATCCGGCGGCGGTGGAGGCGGAAGCTCCGGCGGCAGTGAAGGCGGTACGACGCCCGGTGGCGAAGGCGGTTCCCAGAAATTAGGTGACGTAAATAATGACACCTACATTGACGGGTCTGACGCTTATTGTGTCATGCGTATTTTTGCCGGAATGAAGAATGGCAACAAGGACTGGACGCCGGAAGAATTGGCTGCGGCGCATGTCAATGACGATGAATATGTTGATGGTAGCGACGCTTTGCTTATTATGCAACATTTCGCCGGCCTTCTGGATGATAACTTCAAGCGGAAGTAAGACCTAAGGAGGGTGATTTCGACAATGAAAAGAATCTTTAGCTGGCTCATGGTTTGCGCTATGCTCCTGAGCTTGATGCCTTTTCCTGCCTCCGCTAACGGAGAAACGAAAGTGTGGCTGGACAAGGATGTCACAGTGACGGCGGGCGACAATGCGACGCTGGACTTGCATCTGGAAAACAACCCGGGTCTCTACGCGCTCAACCTCTATGTGGGCTATACCGAAACGCTGGCCGGCGCCGGCGCTCCCAGTCTGGACAAGGACAAATCCGGCGCCGCGACTGTGTGGAAAGAGTTTAAGGACGCTCAGCAGGCGGCGGAGGGTAGCTATACGTTCCAGGAGAGCAAACGTCAGGACAGCGCGAACTCCAGAATGGCGTTAAGTTTTGTGGTGAATCCGCCGGACGAGGAAGGTTATCCGGAAGTTCCTTGGACGACAAACGGCGTGATTGCCAGCATTCCTTTCAAGGCTTCGGAGAATATCACCGAGGC
>JAFSOM010000262.1 GCA_017447005.1 Oscillibacter sp. | reverse complement strand
GACAAACGCTTTGCCGCTCTCCCGGTCATTCATGACATTCATCTCGGAGACTGGAATTATGTGATTTCCACTCTCAATCGCTGATTCTTTCCTGTGCGATAATTCCTACGTGATTGTTTTATTTTTGCGCAAGTCCTTAATTCATGCGTTTGTCCTGCGAAATTGTTGCATATCGCTAAAAACAATCGGATTTTTTGCGCATTTCATGGAATATTGAAAATTCGGCGCGGTATGGGATACCTTCAGAAGTTGAGATTGACAAATGCGGAGCTGTCACATAACGGCAGCCCCGCAAAAGATTTCTCGCAATGGATTGCGACTGGTCTTGACGCCTCTTTCTTTTTCCGTAAATACCAGCGTAGCAGCAAAGTCTCACAGGCAATCAACGCCACAGGCAGAATCGCGTTCACGGTATGCGTTGTCCTCAACTATCCCGGCGTCTGGCCGCTTACCAAATCCGCGAACGCCTCGCTGTTTACCGTAGTGAAGAACACGTTCTTTGTCGCCTCACGGATAGCTTTAACGGAAGTTAAATGACAGCGTTTCATTCATACTTCCGGTGCGGTAGCCTGTCAAGTCCATGGTGACGTAAGCGAAGCCCAGCGCCTTGCACTTCGCCGTGACTTCCTCCCGGCGGGAGAGTAACAGCGCGAAAGCCTCCGGCGCCGTTTCAATGCGGGCCAAGTCTCCATGAACCCGAACCCGCGCCTGACGGAATCCCAAATCCTGCAAAAACGCCTCCGCCTCGTCAATGCGGCGCATTTTCTCCGCCGTGATTTCCTCCCCGTAGGCCACGCGGGAAGCCAGACACGCGGCGGACGGCTTATCCCATGTCGGCAGTCCCCAGCGCCGGGACAACTCCCGGATGTCGGCTTTTGTCAATCCGGCGTCCCGGAGCGGACTTTGTACGCTCAATTCCGCCGCCGCCCGCATTCCCGGACGGTAGTCCCCCACGTCGTCGGCGTTGGAGCCGTCCGCCACGATTGCGAAGCCCAATTCCGCCGCCGTCTTGCGAAACAACGAAAACGTGCCGCGCTTGCAATAATAGCAACGGTCGGGGGGATTAGAGCGGAACTCCTCCAAGTCCAGTTCGTGCGGGTCAACTAAAATTTGCCGGACGCCCTCCCGCTGACAAAACGCTTGCGCGTCCTCCCGTTCGCGTTTCGGAAGCGTACAGGAAACGGCGGTCAGCGCGATAGCGTTATTGCCCAGCAAGTCATGGGCGGCTTTCAGCAGAAAGGCGGAATCCGTTCCGCCGGAAAACGCCACGGCTACCCGTCCCCAGTCGGTCAGAATCGCTTGCAGACGTTCCAGTTTCGCGGTCAAATCTTGTTCGGACATTCAAACTCCCTCCTGACGTTGCGCCAGACGGTTGATTTGCGCGGCCAAATATCCCGCGCCGTAACCGTTGTCAATATTTACGACCGCCACGCCGTTCGCGCAGGAATTGACCATCGTCAAAAGCGCGGACAGTCCGCCGAAATTCGCGCCGTAGCCTATGGAAGTCGGCACGGCGATAACCGGATGGGATACCAGTCCGCCGATGACGCTCGCCAGCGCGCCCTCCATGCCCGCCGCCGCAATCACGCAGTTGGCGGCCTGTACGGTTTCCAGCGCGCTCAAAAGGCGGTGCAGGCCGCTGACGCCCACGTCGTAAAGCCGCTCGACGTGACAGCCGAAAAACTCCGCCGTCCGCGCCGCCTCCTCTCCGACCGGAATGTCGGCAGTCCCCGCCGTACAGACGCACACGCAACCCGTCCGGCGCTTTCCGGGACGCTCTATTTTCAGAATCCGCGACAGCGGCTCATACTCCGCTTGCGGCAACGCCTCTTGAATCAGACGGGCCTGTTCGGCGGAAGCGCGGGTTCCCAACACTTCCCCGTTTTCCTCGTACAGCGCCTGAAAAATGCGCGTGAGGTGTTCGTCGGCCTTGCCCGCGCAGTAGACCACTTCCGGAAAGCCGCTCCGCGTCTCCCGGTGGGTATCCAGCCGCGCAAAACCAAGGTCTTCAATAGGTTTTCGGCGGAAATAGCGTTCCGCCTCCTCCACGGACAGCGTTCCTTGCCGCACCCGCTCCAAAATTTCATGGGTTTTCATAGTTCATTCCCCCGTCAGCCGTCCCGCGTCCCGGCGAAGCGGAAGGACAGCGGCAGGCGCAGTCCGTTCGCCTCCAACAGCGCTCTGTCCCGCAGAATCGTTTCCGCCGCGCCGTCCGCGACAATTTGCCCGTGCGAGAGCAATACAACCCGCTTGCAGGTGTCATAGATAAAGTCCAAATCGTGGGACGCAATCACTTTGACGCCGGGCAGGGCGTTCAGAATTTCAATCAGGCGTTCCCGGTTTGCGGGGTCGAGCGCGGCGGACGGCTCGTCTAAAAGCAGGGTTTCCGCGCCCATCGCCAATACGCCCGCAATCGCCGCCAGTTTCTTTTCGCCGCCCGAAAGCTGATAGACATTCCGGTTTTCCAAGCCGTCTAATCCGGTTCGTGCCAGCGCTTCCGCCGCGACGCGCTCCCAGTCCGGGCGGCCCTGATTGCGCGGGCCGAACGCCACATCTTCCCGCACTGTGCGCAAAAAAAGCTGACTTTCCGAATCCTGAAAGACGTAGCCTGTACGCTTTCGGATTTCCGCCAGTCCCTTTCCCCGCGCTTCCTGACCGTGCACGCGGACGGAACCCGCATAGCCCTGTTCCAAGCCTACCGGAATCTTTAAGAGCGTGGACTTTCCCGCGCCGTTCGCCCCGATAAGCCCTATCGTTTCGTCCGTCCGCAGAGAGATTCCTTGAAGCGCCGGAGGAGAGTTTCGATAGGAAAAGGACAAATTTTCAATCTCCAAAACCGCCACGCGTCCGCGCTCCTTTCTTATCTTATAGTATCTTTCCGAGCAGTTCAAAGACCGGAACGGCCCGCAGAAGCGCCAGCGCAATTATCCAGACGACGAACCAGAAAAAGCCTCCCCGCGCAATCCGGCGCGACGGCGGCGGAAACTCCCCGTGAAAGCCCCGCAAGGTCATGCTTTCATAGACGCGCTCTCCCCGGTCAATCGCCCGCAAGAGCATTTGTCCGGCGAACGCGCCCCAGAGGGAGACGGGGACGCCTCTTTCCCCCGGACAGCGCAAACCGCAAGCCAAGGTCATGCGCCGCGCTTCCTG
>JAFSOM010000261.1 GCA_017447005.1 Oscillibacter sp. | reverse complement strand
CCCCGCGCCGCGATAAACGCGGCGGAACAGCCGGGAGTGAGGCTATGTTGTCGCTTGATACGTCCCCCCCTAAATCCCAATGTCATTCACTTTACGCAGAACCCCCCTAAATCCCCCCTTTCAGGGGGGACTTACAGGACTTGAAAGCGTTTTCAACTCTCGTCCCCCCGCCCCTGAAAGGGGAGGGGGTCAGGGGGAGGGGTCTTGAAACGCTCTAAGTAAATAAGTTTGAGAGTGAAGGAGGAAGCCATGAAGCGCATACGAAAATGGACGGCGGGCGCGCTGGCGCTGATACTATCGCTATCGCTGACGCTCCCCGCGTTTGCGGCGGACACGTGGGAAACCGAGGTCAGTCTTTCGGCGACGTTCGGACAGTCGGACGCCCGCAGTATGTTGCAGATGATAAACAATTTCCGCACGGGCGACGAGGCTTACTATAAGGATACGGACAATACGACGCTTGTTCCGTCTAAAGGCGAGCCGTTATCTTACAGTTACGCCTTGGAAGAAATTGCTATGCAACGCGCCGCCGAAATCGCGTTGAGCTTTTCGCATACCCGCCCGGACGGGAAGAGCTGTTTTACGGCGGTCGCCTCCAGCGGCACGAAAAGCTATGGGGAAAATATCGCGGCGGGCAATCCGACGGCGGAAACCACGTTCAAGCAGTGGCGCGAGGATGACAGAGACTACTCCGGACAGGGCCACCGCCGCAATATGCTGGACCCGCAGTATCAGGCCGTGGGCGTCGGGCATGCCGTGGTAGGCGGTACGCATTACTGGGTGCAGGAGTTCGGCTTTGAACCGGACAGCGCCCCCGAGACCGCCCCGGCGGATACGGCCCAAAACGTGACGATTCAAATCGCGTCAAGCCGTTTCCAGAGCGTACAGGACATAAGCCTAAATCCGAATGACGGTATCAGCGTAAAAGAGGGGCAGAGCGTCGCCGCGCCGACGGTCAGCGCGTCCGTGACTTTAACGGATGTGTGGCCCAAGGACAGCGCGGTCGCTGTTACGGTTTTGCCCGTGTGGAGCAGTAGCGACGAGACGGTAGCGACGGTCAGCGGACAGCAAATCACGGGCGTGAAGGCCGGAAACGCTACCCTGACGTTCGCGGCGTTCGGCGCCACGGAATCCGCGTCCGTGACCGTGACGGGCGGCGAAACGCCGACGCCGACGCAAAATCCGGTTCTGGCGTTGAGCAATATTCCCGGGCTGGGGGATTCTTCCAGATTTGAAGGAGCCGTTTACATTCCCGGCGCCGACGCGGAAAACGTTCTGGACACTGACCTTGATACGTCCGCCTATGGCGTGGCGGTCTATATCCAACCCGGAGACGGTCAACCGTGGTGGTATAAGCCATACGACGGAGCCGGCCTTTCCGTGTTAAATCCCGACAAGAGCGCGAGCGGCTATATCTTCGGGCGTTTCAGCGTCACGTATTACTCGGAAGGCGAAAACGCCGATAACGACAGAGCCTCAAAGTACGTCCATCTGTTGCTTCTGCCCGCCGGGGAAAGTCCCGTCAGCGATAACTATGAGGAAATGCGCGGAAAGGCGCTGGAAGTCGTGACCGTCACGCGCACGGAGAACGACGCGACGGCCAGTCCCAAACACGCTATGCCGGAAGTTCCGCCGCCTCCGCCAATGCCTCACCCCTTCCCGGCGAACCCCAATCAAATCATGCTCGACGTGGGATTCCATACCGACGGGAGCGCGCCGGGGAGCGCCCTTTCGGAAGAGCATATCCGTAAGCATTTGGAAAAGCTCGTCGGATGGGCCGGACCCTTGCGCTTCTATAGTTGCGCGGATTCCTTGCGCCCCGCATATGAGATTAGTAAAGAACTAGGCTTTGTCGTAGCGGCGACGGCGAATCTCACGAAGGACGACGCGGCGAATAAAGCCGAGCTTGACCGGGCGGCGGAACTGTTAAATTCCGGTTTGGCGAAAGTCTGCGCCGTCGGCAACGAAACCTTGTTCGGAAACGTCCTCACGCCGGAACAGTTGGTTTCCTATATTGCGTATCTCCGGGGCAAGCTCACCGTCAACGGCGACGACGACCCCGCGAATGACGTTTATCTTACCACGGCGGACAACGTGCAGAATTTGCTTAAAACGGAAAGCGCGGGCGTGCGCGAGGCGTGCGACTTTCTGTTCATGCACGATTACCCCTATTACGGAAGCGTCGACCCGGACAAACAGCTTGCCGCGTTGAGCGAGGACTACAAAGACCTGAAAGCGACAAACAGCAATCCCAACTTCCAAGTTTATATCGGCGAAAGCGGATACCCGTCTGCGGGCGAGACGATGGGCAAGGCCGTCGCCAGTGAAGAGGAAGCGGCGCGGTATTTTGGACAGGTGCGCGAATGGGCTTTGAATGAGAACGAGAGCGACGGCGACGGCGTTTCCGTCTTTGCGTTCAGCGCGTTTGACGAACCCGGAAAGACCGGTCAAGAGGCGGAAAAGCATTTCGGGCTTATCAGCGCGACGGAGGACGGCGCGTTAAAGCTCAAAGCGGCCTACGGAAAGCTGGACGCGTTCCAGTCCATCGCCGCGACGGTTTACGGTAATAGCTTAAGTCTGCGCGGAAATATCGGCGTCAACTTCTACCTCACGCTCCCGGCGGCGCTCACGGCGGACGCGGACGCCTACGTGACGCTCAACGGCGAAAAGTATCTCCTTAAGGACGCCGAACACGGCGGAATCGCCGACGACCCGAACGGCGACTATTATAAATTCACGTGGGCCGTACCCGCCAAACGCATGAACGACCCCGTGACGATTCAGGTCTTCACCGGAAAGGACATTCCCTATCTGCTGATTGACCGTAACGGCGCGGACTACACGGACGGCTATTCCTATTCCGTGGCGGCTTATCTCAAACAGGTACAGGCGCAATCCGAGTCGGGCGCTTTGCGGGAACTTGTCGACGCGATGTCCGACTACGGCAGTTTCGCGCAGACGTTCTTCCAGTACGACACCGCCAGCGCCGCGCCCGTGACAAGCGCGATTGCCTCCGTAACGGCGGACAACTTCGCCGCGTATGAGCCGCAAATCGCGCAAACGGAGAACGCCGGGATTTCTTACGTCGGGTCAAATCTGACGCTGGAATCCGAAACCACCTTGCGCCACTTCTTCAAGCTGGAATCCGGTCACAGCGTGAGCGAGTACGCCTTTACCGTGGACGGCGAGAGCGTAACGCCCGTATCCCGTCCGGAGGGCTACTGCGTGGAGATTCCGGATATTGTCGCCAAGAATCTGGGCAAATCCTACGCCGTGACGGTCAGCCGGACGAGCGGCGGCGACGCGGTGACTATCACGAACTACAGCGCGTTGAGTTACGGCTACAGGGCGCTCAACAGTTCCAGCGACGAGGCCACTGAGGCGCTGTTGAATCTTGTCAAGGCCCTGTACCTCTACAACCGCAAAGCGGACGCCTATTTCACGGCGTAAGCGGAAAATAACCTAATGTCATTAACTTTACGTAGAACCCCCCTAAATCCCCCCTTTCAGGGGGGACTTACCGGAACTTGAAGGCGCTTTCAAATCTGGTTCCCCCGCCCCTGAAAGGGAAGGGAGGCAGGGGGAGGGGTTCGGAACTCTCTTTAAGTTAATGACATTGAAAATAGCCCCCGTCCGGCGCGCATACGTCGGGCGGGGACGGAAAAGGGTATCGGGAAAGGAGCGGACGAATTGAAACATCAGGATTTAATTTCGCAGATGAGTTTGGAGGAAAAGTGTTACTTTTTCTCCGGGAAAGACTTCTGGGAAAGCCGCAGTTTGAAACGTCTGGGAATCGCCGGAATGACCATGGCCGACGGCCCGCACGGTATCCGTAAACAGGAGGGCGCCGGCGACCAGCTAGGACTAAACGGTTCCCTTCCCGCGACGTGCTTTCCCACCGCCGCGACCATCGCCAATTCATGGGACCCGGCGTTAGGCGAGGAAATCGGGCGTTGTCTGGGCGAAGAGGCCGCGTCGCAGGACGTTTGCGTTTTGCTCGGCCCCGGCATGAACATCAAGCGCAATCCGCTTTGCGGACGCAACTTTGAGTATTTCTCCGAAGACCCGTACTTGGCGGGGAAAATCGCCGCCGGATACATCCGGGGCATACAGGCCAACGGCGTTTCGGCGTGTCCGAAGCATTTCGCCGCGAACAATACGGAACTGCGCCGCATGGCCTCCGATTCCGTCGTCGATGAGCGCACGTTACGGGAAATCTACCTGACCGCGTTTGAAATCGCCGTGCGGGAAGCGCGCCCCCGCGCTATCATGTCGTCGTATAACATGATTAACGGGACGTACGCCAACGAGAACGCGCATTTGTTGCAGGAGATTTTGCGCGATACGTGGGGCTTTGACGGCTATGTCGTCTCCGACTGGGGCGGGTCAAACAATCACGTGGAGGGCGTCCGGGCGGGCGGACATCTGGAAATGCCCACGACCGGAGGCGACAGCGACGAAGAGCTGATAGCGGCGGTCAAGGCCGGGAAAATCTCCGAGGAAGTCATTGACCAACGTCTGGACGAATTGCTGGACGTGATTTTGTCGACCCGCGCCGCCGTGGACAAATACAAGGGGCAGCCGTTCGACAAGGACGCTCATCACGCCGTGGCGCAAAAGGCGGCGGAAGAATCGCTCGTACTGCTCAAAAACGAGGGCAATCTCTTACCGTTGAAAGCCGGGACGAAAACGGCGGTTATCGGGGAGTTCGCCAAGAATCCGCGGTATCAGGGCGCGGGCTCGTCGGTGGTGAACTGTACCAAACTCGACAACGCGATG
>JAFSOM010000260.1 GCA_017447005.1 Oscillibacter sp. | reverse complement strand
CTCGTTCACCTCCTCTTGATTCTCCGCGCGCTCACGCCTCCTTCCGAATGTAGCGGTCGTTGAAGCCTCTCCGTTTCTGCGCCTGCTCCTTGACCCATTCTTTGAGGCCGTCACGGCTTATCAGGACGCGCCGTCCGAGTTTGAACGCGGGGAAACCCTCGCTGTGTACCAGATTCCGGACTTCCGTCTCGCAGATGTCCAGCGCTATCGCGGCAGCCGCCACGTTATAGCAGAGCTTGTCGATTTCCGCCTCCGGGGACGGCAAAAGCTCTTCCGCCATAGTATCAACTCCTCGTATTGGATTATCTTGCGTACCTGCCGTTCCGCGTCCATCGGGTAGAGCAGATACTCCGGACACCCCGGAATCGCCGTCTCATACGCTTTCGCCTCGGCAGGGATAGCGTCCGCATCCTTTTCCACAACGTAAAATTCCGTCCCGCTCCGCTCGCCGCCTCCGTATGTGGAGACATACCAGACGCCGGGACATTCCTCCTCCATGTCGCGTATTTCGCCAATCGCCGCCTCCAGCACTTCCGAAGCCGGAAAGTCCTCCCGTTCCGCGCCGCGCCCGTATTCGTTCATCCCGAACGCCTCCTGTTTCCTGACTTTTATCGGTCAAACTGCGCGGTTTTCGCTGGAAGCCACTCAAAATACGCGCAAATTCGGATTTGCGCGTATTTTACAAGATTTTCGGAAAAACCGCGCAGTTTGAGCGATGAAAGTCAGAAAACGGGAGGCGTTCGGGATGGACGAATACGGGCGCGGCGCGAAACAGGCGGACTTTCCGGCTTCGGACGCGCTGGAGGCGGCGATTGGCGAGATACGCGACACGGAGGAGGAATGCCCGGAATATTTCGGAGCCTTTCCAGTGCCTGAAACGACCCCATACGGACATCTTGTCCGTTACAAAGTCCTCATGAACGGCGTGTTCTGGCTTCAGACAGACTGCCTTAAAAATGCGCTGGCGGTCGCGTACCCGATATGGGACGATGTCTTCTCCCCTTATGTCATGGAACAGGCGCAAGGGGACGCGGACGGCTTCGGTTGTCTGTTCTTCCCTGAAGAGGTGATATGCCTCGCGGTCTTTGAGCTTGGACGGACGTACCGCGCAATGCGGGAGTGTCCGCAGATAGACGCCGACGCGCTGATGAATGCAGTCTATCAAGATTTCCCGGATTATGTTTTGAAGTTCAATCTCATGGAACAGTCGAGAGGTGACAGACCGCTCAGATGGTTACTACCGGATACGGAACGAACCTTACCGTCCGCAGACGTGATAATCCTGACGCCAAACGCGGGAACAGATTTCCTTCGTTTTTAACGCGGAAATCTTGGAAAGCCACTGAAAACCCTGTGCGTGTTTTTCTTTTTGGAGTGGTTCCGCCATCCACACAAAAGGCCAGAAGGAACACAGACGCCATTTAAGGCGAACTTTCAAAAAAGCGCTTGTAATCCTTTCCGCGCTTGTATATAATAGCCAAGGAGACACAAATTAGCGGACAGACCGTAGGTTGAGGGAACCCCGCTACCTATGGGAACCGCGCCGGAAAGAGAAGAAAGGAGGATGCTATGACGGATATTTCGGCAATCAGGGAGACGGTAACGCCGATTGCGCGGCGTCACGGCGTCAAACGGGTGTATCTGTTCGGGTCACGAGCCAGAGGCGACAACCGACCGGACAGCGACTATGACTTCCTGATTACCAAGGGAAACGTCACGACTCTTTGGCGCATGGCTTCTCTTTGGGAAGACATGGAGGAAGCGTTTCAAGCCCCGGTGGATGTCATCACGGACACTTCATCGGACAACAATCTGCTTGCCGAGGCGAAGAAAGACGCGGTGTTGCTCTATGAACAGACGGGATGAAGTTATTCGGGAGAAAATCCTTGGCTATTGCCGGGAGATTGAGGACGCCCACAGGCATTTTCAGGAGGAGAAGACGTTGTTCTGCGACCAGCGAAACGGAGCCGTATACCGGAACGCGGTGTCCATGCCGCTCCTGCAAATCGGCGAACTGGCGAAGAATCTGTCGGACGAGTTTCGCGCTGACCACAGTGAAATACCGTGGAGGGACGCCATGCGAATGCGCGATTTGTTCGCGCACCACTACGGAGCGATTGACTTTGAGCAGACGTGGGATACGTCCCATTCCAGCATTGCGGAACTGAAACGCTGTCTTGAAACAGTAGAGCGGTAACAGGGGGCGCATCCTTGCCCATAGGAACTGCACGAAGGGCTTGTTCTGTGCGCGGATTTATGAAAGGGGTTGGCTCTGTGAAGAAACGCGTGATTGCGTTCGTGTTTCCGTTGTTGCTGATGATTGTATTGGCAGGGACGGCAACCGCGGCGAATGTTGCGGAAAAAGGAGAAAAGGTATTTCTTAACGGTCATACCTATCAGCTTCTTCAGGCAAGCATGACATGGGATGAGATGGAGAACTACTGCGAAAGTATAGGCGGATATTTAGCCTGTATTACTTCCGCAGAAGAAGACGCCTTTTTATTTTCCTATATCCGGCAAAACGGACAATCGAATGTCTTTTTTGGCTTTACAGACAACGGCGATGAGGGCTATTGGCGTTGGATTTCAGGCGAGCCAACAAATTACACAAATTGGGGAAACGGGGAACCTAATAACAGCGGCGGCAAAGAACATTGGGGCGAGTATTTCTCGTCTTACTCGAACGGAGAGTGGAATGATGATACTCAGTCAGCAACTTCTACTTTTCTATGCGAGTGGAATTACATTACACATCAAATCAACGTCGTAGAAAAAGCGGATAAGGTATCATTTAATGGACACACCTATCAGCTTTTTGGAACGAGTAGCTCATGGCATGAGATAAAATCGTATTGCGAGAGTCGTGGGGGACATCTTGCCTGCATTACATCCGCAGAAGAAGACGACTTCCTGTTTAACTATATTCGGCAATCTGGAGAAATAAACGTATATTTTGGCTTTACGGACGAAGGCCATGAAGGACAGTGGGTTTGGGTTACCGGAGAGCCTGTGGATTACACGAACTGGGGTTCCGGGGAACCGAATAATGTAGGCGGATCTGAACATTGGGGGCAATATTTTCAAGATTACCCCAATGGTCAATGGAATGACGAAAAAGCAACGGGTTTCTACGCTTTCCTTTGCGAATGGGAGGGGAGAAGTTATTCCACGCCAATCAAAAAAGGAGAATATTGTTTTCATGTGACAGATGAAAACGGCAATTCTCTTTCCGGTGTCACCGTTACATGGAAAGATGACTTTTCGACTGTTCAAGCGCAGACTGAAAGCAACGGAAACGCGTATTTCAGTAACTTTTCCACAGGAACTCCGGTAGTCACTGCTGAACTGACTGGATATATCACGTGGACAAACGCTAATAGTGGTTGGGAGAAAAGCGGTAAGCGATACAGCGAAATTGTCCTGTACAGCGAGGCGCACGGCGCGTATAAGTTGGCGTCCGCGTATTATTCCAACGTCGGCAGTGAAACCTCATGGTGCAATCTTCTGACCAGCACAAAGAAGCTCAACCTGAAAAATGACGGAAATTTGGTAGGCGACTTGGATTTCGGCAACTTCTATCTCACCTGTACAGCCTGTACGATGCAAGGAATTGAGCGTTATGAACTGTGGCAGAACAGCAAGTTCATTGCTCAATGTAACAATGGCAGATTTCCGCGTCTATCCGTGACGAGCTTTTCCAAGGGCGGTGGGTGTTTCGTCCGCGTGATAGCCTCGGACGGAACAGTGACCGATACCAACATCAATCTTGAGTTTACCTCGAATACCGTACAGAAGGAAACAGGCGTTTCTATTCTGAAGGACAGAATCGCTATCACTGTTTCTGATAATATACCTTTTCTGGGAGGATCAACCTTCAATGTAGGAGGAGTTGGACTTCTCCCAGTAGAAGTTAAGCTGACAGAAAAACGCCTTTACATCGGCTTCAATTCTAAAATTTGGAGCAGTAGTGACAGTTCAAGCAGTCAAACTCAAACTCAGGGGAAATTTGACAAATTCAAGAAGAGCCTCCAAACTGCAATGAAGGCTAATACAACTCTGGGTAAACGTGACGCTGACTTGATGAACACCCTAATGAAGATGGAACATGACTTTGACCTTCCTGGTGGGAGTGTGAAGTTTAACGTCATCGGCTACGCGGAAGCGAACTGGGGTAGTTCTACTGCCACTGGCGAACTTTACATCATCTGTAGAGCAACAACACCTACCCTCGGTTTTACTACATGGGTAGTTGTAGTCCCGGTTACAGTGCAAATTAGCGGTTATTTGCAGGTCAACGTAGGAGCGAAAATTTCATATAATTTTGAAAACTCGACGTTCAACGGTGAAATTCCCTTAAATTTAACTTTAGGACTTGACGCATTTGGCGGCGTAAGAGTAGGAAAAGCTGTCGGCGTCGGTGCCTACGGTTCCGCTAATGTGGCATTTGCTATGCAGGTCTTTTTCAGTCCGTTCCTGAAAAGCATTGACTTAACCGGAGATTTAGGCATAAAGGCGTATTTTGGACCATTTGAGTACAGAAAGTCTTTTGCTCATAATACTTGGCATTTGTACACTGCCAACAATGTGCGGAATGCCAAACTTCAAGATGCGGATACAAAGACTGTTTGGTATGCATCTCTTTATGACGCTTCTCAATATAAACCGGACGATTTGAGTTATCTTTCGGATGAATCCGCGTGGATGGGGGACACGGCGTCCCTTCTGGAAGCGTCAGCGCGGACAGAACTGCTTCCGTTGCTCTCCGACACCTATCGCAACGCCCGGCCAGTCATGCTCGCCACGGATAACGCCCTTTACGCCGCGTTTGTCCGGGCTGACGCGGACAGCGGAGCGCGGTATGTTGTCGTAACAAAGTTCGACGGGACAAGTTGGAGCGAACCCATAAGAGCGGACACAAACGCCGTTCTGGACAGTACCCCGCTTTTGTGCGCGGATGGGGATACTGTGTATCTCGCTTACGCCAGAACAACAGAAAATCCGGGCGATTCCCTGTTGTCCTATGCGTTAAAACAGGAAATCGTGGTCGGAAGCATAGACCCGAACACCCTGTTCTTTACAAAGCAGGCGACATTCTCCGGGATAGTCCCGGACGCCAGTTTTGTTTCCATGCCGCAGTTGAGCGCGGTAAACGGTCAGACGCTTCTCGCGTGGGTAGATTCTACAGTCAGCGATGATAACAGCGTGTTGCGTCCAGCTTCCGGCGTAGTTCGTTACGCGGTTTGCTCTGACGGCATATGGAGAAACGCGTCTGACATGGGAACTGTGAACGCGCCCGTCGATTCCATAACGATTGGAGAACGGAACGCCGCTCCCGCGATTGTGTGTCTGTTGGACGAGGACAGCGGAAGCAACCTGTATCTTCTGACCGCAAGCGGACAGGAGCGAATCGCCGAAAACGTCTCAGGAACTGTGGCTTACGCGAAACTGCCCGGAAGCAGCAAGGCGTCGTTCCTGTGGAATGGCGAAAATGTTCTGACATCCTCTGACGGGAACAGCGCGGAAGTTCCGGGAATCAGCGGCGAATATACGGTTTCGGGGAACAACATCTATTACAGCGCGGCTACGGAAGGAAGCGCTAACCTGACCGTTTTACAATACCACGCCGAAAGCGGAACATGGGGACTTCCAATTCAACTGACGGATGAAAGCCGCTATCTGGAAAATCTTTCCGTCGCGTCCTTGAACGGAACGGATTATGTGCTGGGAATGCACACCGCCGCCACGATTACGGAAAACGCTGTGGAGGACGCGAAAAATCTGGTCTGGTCTGCTGTTAAGCCAGTCAGCGATTTGCGTCTTGACGGCATTGACTACGACGCGGAAAACGTCAAAGCGGGAGAAAGCCTGCCTGTGACGCTGACTGTTGTCAACGCGGGCGACCATACGGTAAACCATATTGCCGTAACGCTGAATAACTCAGCGGTTAAAACGCAGGAATGTTCGCTAAAGCCCGGAGAAAGCCTTGATATAGAGGTCGCCGTTCCTGTTTCGGAATCTCTGAGCGAATGCCTGTTTGCGGTCGCGGAGCCTGAGAAAGACGATTACAGCCCCGATAATAATCAGGGAACTGTGAAAATCGGCTATGCGGATGCGGCGATTGAACTGGAGTATCAGCAAATCGGAACGAAAAAAGCGCTGATGGCTTCCGTAACGAATCGGGGCGTTGAGGCGGCGAGCGGAAACATTGTGTTCTATGACGCGAACGGAAGTTCCGTAGCGGAGAGCGCGTTTACGGATTTGGCGTCCGCCGATACGACAATCGCCGTGTATGAACTGGATGAGAGTTTTGCCGGAATTAACGGCGGCGACGTTTCCGCGAGAGTGACGCTTGAACAGGAGGAACTGTACGCGTATAACAACGCGGACACGCTCCATATCATGGAAACGGAGAGCAATCCGGAGAAAACGGAGATTGTCAGCGCCGTTGCCAATGGAGAGCGCGGACTCAGCGCTGACATTGCCTGTGAAAGCGAAATTACCGCGACAGCGTACTGCGCTTTCTACAACAGCGATGGCAAAATGCTCAGTGTGGAAATACGGCCTCTCTCAACGGGACGGAATAGTCTGGCGTTTACGGCGAGCGACCAAGCGGCATCCAAGGCGAAAATTTTCGTACTTGACAACCAACTGATACCGCAATGCGCCAGTAACGCAGTAGAAATCACATAGCAAGATAAACCGAAAGGCCGTTCTCAGATGCGTTTGTGGTCTGAGACAGCCTTTCGGTTCTTGTGCGACATCCATAATCTGCCGATTTTTATCCGCAAAAAATAAGTTACATGATTTTCAGAAATGCTCAAAAGTTTTGCAAGCTCCATGCGGTCGGTGCTGGCCTGATTCAACATCACGAGGAACTCGCTGTTCGCCAGCATAGTTCGCGCCGTATGGGACTGGAGGAGGTCGTCCACGTTCTGCGTCAGCCCGGTGCAACAGCCTCCGTACTTTCTGACACGTTTCCAGAGCGTAAACAGGAAGTTTGCGCTGTATTCGTGCTGAAAAGCAGATAAATCTCGTCTATATAGACCCATGTGTTTTTCCCCAGAGCGCGGTTGCGGATGATGCGGTTGAAGATGCTGTCCAGCACAACGAGCATTCCCACGGGGAGAAGCTGTTTTCCGAGGTCGCGGATGTCGTAGCATAAAATCCGCGAGTTGGTGTCCATGTTAGTCGGCTTTGCGAACGTGTTCAGGGAGCCTTCCGTGAACAGTTCGATAGCCAGCGCAACGTCCCGCGCCTCCTCTTCCGGCTGTCTCAGGAGTTCCGCGTGGAAGTCCTGCAACGT
>JAFSOM010000259.1 GCA_017447005.1 Oscillibacter sp. | reverse complement strand
TGAGAATCAGCGACGCGGAAATCTCCCCGTCCATGACCGACATCAGCACCGGCTCCCGTCCGCTTAATGCCATTTTGCATATCTCCGCCTGATAGAGCAGGTTTCCGCGCTGTCGCGCCGACAACTGATTCCACGTCAGCCCGCACTCCTGACAGAACGCCCGCGCAATCGCTAAATCAAAGTCGCGTCCGCCGAGACGAATGTCCCCACTGACCGCCGCCACGCTAACTACGTTATCGAACATCTCCACCAGCGACACATCCAAGGTTCCGCCGCCGAAATCAAAGACCAGCGCCGTTTTCTGTTCGCCGTCCGAAAGCCTCTCCCCCGCTACCGCCGCCGCGGACGGCTCATTAATTAAGCGTTCCACGCGCAGTCCCGCCAGCGCCGCGGCCCGTTTCGTCGCGGCCCGCTGTCCCTCCGCAAAGTACGCCGGAACGCTGACCACCGCTTCCATAACAGGTTCGCCCAAATACCGTTCCGCGTCCTCACGGAGAGCGCGTAAAATAAAGGACGACAACTCCTCCGGGGAGAAAACATGTCCGCCGAGATGATATTTCCGGCCCGTCCCCATATCGCGCTTGAATCCCGCCGCGCTCCGTTCGGGATGAGATACCAGTCGTTCTTTCGCCGCCCGTCCCGTCAAAATCGCGCCGTCCTCGTCTACGCTGACCGCGCTGGGCGTCAGGTATTCTCCCGCCGCGTTAGGTATCAGTTCGCTATGATGATTTCTCCAGACCGCCGCCAGAGAATTTGTCGTGCCCAAGTCAATGCCGATAATCGCCATAAGCTCCCTCCCTAAATTTTTAAAGACATCTGTTGTCTTACATTTTACGTATGTTGTATCATGTTTTTAGTGGCATCCCGCCGCCGCGCCTTCTTCCCCGCGGACGCGTTGCGATACGTCCTTAAAGAGGCAAGGAAACATTTACTCAATAGCATTATAATCGAATTTTCCGCTCTTTTCAACTCTCTCCCCGCGATTTCTTCCGCGTTTTCATACGAAAAGGAAACGAGAGCGACGTTTCCGCCGCTCCCGCTCTCCGCGCAATACCGATAACGCTACCGCCAGCGCAACGGACGCTTTCGCTGTCCGCGTATGCCCGCAACGGACGCTTTCGCTCTTCTACAGGTCATGCCAATCACACGCGCTCTCCGCGTTCCATGCCTCCGCAAATCCCCTCCCCGTCGCTATGGGCGCACGCGCATTCCCCGCGATTTAGTAAATTTGCGTGTAAATGCCCACCCAATGAAGGGCCGCCGCCGTCAGTACGAGGAAATGCCATACGCAATGGTCGTATCTCCGTTGACGCGCAAAGGGAATCATCCCCGCCGTGTAGACAATCCCGCCCATAAAGATGAACCACAACAATGTCCGCGCATGGGCGTAAAATTCCGGTATCAGGGCAAGACCGCTCCATCCCAGCAGGAAATAGAGCGTGAATAACAATCCGCGCCACCGTCCCGGGCCGAACGTCAGAACCAGCGACACGCCAGCCAATATCACGCCCCACTGCACGCAGAACAGCGTAACGCCCGCGACGCCGCCCATATATACCAGTAGAATCGGCGCGAACGTGCCGCCAATGAGCAGGTAAATGGACGTATAATCAAATCTCCGGCATATCCGCTTCGCCGTCGAACCCGTTGGCATGGCGTGATAAATGCAGCTCATTAACATCATAAGCGTCATGCTGACGCCGTAAAACAGAGCCGCCGTCAGTTTCCATGGCGTGTCGGACTTCAGCAAGAGCAGAACCGTACAGGCCGCCGCCATCAGTACGCCCGCTCCGTGACTTGCGGCATTAATGACCTCTTCCCGTTTCGTCAGGCGCGGAGGCTCGTTGCGCTGACGAACCAGTTCCCTACGTTCCACGCGCCGCCGCTCCCTTTGCAGTCTGCGCGCCTCCTTACGCAAGCGTTTCGCCTCTTCCCCGACGTAAAAACTTATCGGATACCCCTCCATGGATACCGTCCGCATACGGCAGGCCTCCTTTCCGTCCTGTGATTCCATGATGCGAAATCCATTAAACCGCGTAATAAGGTTTACAATACTATATTACATCATTCATTATGAAATTGCAAGAGGCTTTTTTCCTTTTTCCCCACAAAAATTCCACCGTCCCGATTAGGATTGCCCGCAACGTCCGGAAACATCCGCGTCGCGAACATCAGAACGTATCGTAATTTTTGGGCGCGTTTTTTTCATACTGTAGGAAATCACGGAAAGCCCGCTTTTTGACGTATTCAGAGTGACGGAAGGGAAATTATGCAACGCTGAATAAATCAAGGAATCACGGTCAAACTGTGGGCGCAAATCAATATTCCGTTATAAACGCTGAAAGCGCGTAACTGCCGGCAAAATAGAACGAAACAGGAAACGCGACAATATATATTCGCCGCCCGCATTCACAGGACGCGGGCGGCTTATTTCAGCAATTCGCCATATTCTTTCCGTCTCCGGTAAAGCTCCAAAGTCCGCAGCGAACTAGCGCTCATAAATGCGCCGGATGGCGGCAATATCGGCGCCGTCAATGCAGAATTTCATATGCGGTTCCTTCCGTCAATTTAAAGTTCCATTATCAAATTGCGGACGCCGTATTCCCGCGCAATTTCTCCGAAGCGGAGCATTTCATTTTCTCGGTAAATTTTGGGGTTTTCAGCGAAACAGTATTCCATGTCCGAAAGATGATATTTCGCCGCCGCCAGCGGATTATCATTCAGCAGTTCGTACCGGACATCCGCGTAACATCCGGAGATAAATTCGGCTATCGCCGCCAGATTGCGTTCAGTCGCCGTCATAGTCGGCGCCAACGGGGTGCGGATAATTACCTTATCACCGAAAATTTTCTGATATTGACTTTTCCAATCGTCTCCTCCGTGATTTCTTCTTCCCTATTTTGTTCAGAATCTATTGTCCTGGCAACTAAGGACTTGCGCAAAAATAAAACAATCACGTAGGAATTATCGCACAGGAAAGAATCAGCGATTGAGAGTGGAAATCACATAATTCCAGTCTCCGAGATGAATGTCATGAATGACCGGGAGAGCGGCAAAGCGTTTGTC
>JAFSOM010000258.1 GCA_017447005.1 Oscillibacter sp. | reverse complement strand
GTACGACAAGGTGTGTACGGAACTCAACTGCGCGGACATCTACTGACACCATCACAGCAAGGGCATACAGGGCGGCAAGCGTTCTATGGATAGGGCCAGCGGCTCCGGTGTGTTCGCGCGGGACCCGGACGCGCTTCTTGACCTGATTGAACTGCCGATTCCCGACAGTCTCCGCAAGCAGGAAGTCAACAACGCCATAGGCCGCGCCTGTACCGCCGCGTTGAAAGCGGTCGGGAAGCTGGGGGAAGTTTCGCAGGACGATTTATGTAGCGAGAACGCCGCTTTAACGGCCTGTCAGGGCGTTTTGAACGCTGACCAGTATAAGACCCTGATGGACGCCGTAGACGCCGCCAGACGCGCCGCAGAAGCCCGTACCGCATGGAGAATTGAGGGGACGCTCCGGGAGTTTCCGAAGTTCCCGCCCGTGAACCTCTGGTTCGATTACCCCATCCACCTGAATGACGAGAGCGGCGTTCTGGCGGACATCGACCCGGAAAGCGAGAAACCGTCGTATCTAAAAGCCTCCGAGAAACACAAGAAGTCCGCTAAGGAAAAAAGACGTACTCAGAGGCAGAAATTTGAGGACGCCGTGGCCAACGCCAATATGGGAGAGCCTCCGACCGTTCAGAATTTGGTGGAATGGTTTTCCGACGCGGGAGAAGAAGTTCCGAAACGAACTGTCTACTCGTGGATAAAAAAGCACGGCTACGAAGTGGACAAAAACACCGGAAAAGTTACGAAAAAGCAGGGCGACGAGATTGAGGAGCCTGACGGCGAAGACGCGCAAGAATCGTAAAAATATGATTTTTGCACGAGTGCAAAACACGCGCAAAAAACGTAAAATACGATTTTTGCGCGTGTGCAGGAATCGTAAAAATATGATTATTGCGCGAACGCAAAAACCGTGCAAAAAACGTAAAATACGGTTTTTGCGCGTGCGCAAAACCTGTGCAACGATTTCCCCCCTTACGGGGGGAAATACCCGACCCGTGTACGTCACGTGTGACGCGGAAGGGAACCGCTTGAAGCGGGCGGTTCCCCCCTTGTCACACATGACTGTGACAAAGCGAATTTTCTGAAAAAAGTTTCACTTTAGCGAGGTGAAGTGTAATGCGGACTGAATTTTTCATGCCTATGGCAAATGTGCCTACGGCAACCCATCAGGAAAAATCCATGCGTGTGGCCAAGGGCAAGCCGCAGTTCTACGAACCGGATAACCTCAAAGCCGCCAGAGCGAAGTTGACCGCGCATCTGGCCGCGCATAAGCCGGAGAAGCCTTTGCGGGGAGCCGTCCGCCTGCTGGTCAAGTGGTGCTATCCCCGTGGTAAGACGCACAGGGACGGCGAGTATCGTACCAGCAGGCCCGACACGGACAATCTCCAGAAGCTCCTGAAAGACTGCATGACCGACGTGGGATTCTGGAAGAACGACGCGCAGGTGGCCTCTGAAATCTGCGAAAAGTTCTGGGCCAATGTTCCGGGCGTGTACGTCTGCGCGGAGGAAATCGCGGAACCGGAAAAAGTCCGGGACGAAAATCAATGCTTTGACTGCCCCGCATGGAGCGAGGATTTAGGCTGTATGGCGCCGTTCAACGATTCCGGCGCTTGCCCCTTGAATGCGGACGAGAAGCGGCAATTCAGGCTGGAGGGAGCGATATGAGCGTCAAGCCGATTATATTCAGCGGCCCTATGGTGAGGGCTATCCGGGACGGCAGGAAGTCCGTCACGCGGCGGGCTGTCAAGTTGCAACCGGACGCGCCGGAGGATTTGCAAATTCTCCGTGAGCCGGGATACGCGCCGCACAACCCCGGCGATACGCTGTGGGTGCGCGAAACGTGGACTGAGTGGTCGTGGAGAGAGGGAATCGCGCCAAAACTGTATTACCGCGCCAATGGCGAAATTCCGACAGGAAGCGCGACGCCTCCCGTCCTGTGGCGTTCCGCGATGTTCATGCCCAAAACCGCCGCCAGACTGTTCCTGACCGTGGAGGATGTCCGTCTGGAACGCCTGTGGGACATCACGGATGAGGATGCCGAGCGCGAGGGCTTCACCGAAGACGCGCTGAAAGACGACGAAATCGATAGACAGGTTCTGGGGCCTTTTAGTAGCGGCGGCATCTTCAAGCCCAGATTCGTCTTCGCGCTCTATTGGGACAGTCTGCGCAAGCCCGCCGACCTCGCCGAATACGGCTGGAACGTGAATCCGTGGGTGTGGCGGATTGCCTTCCGGCAATGCGAAAAGCCGGAGGACTGGCCCGAATCGTAAGCGTTTCGCGGGAAGGGGATGGCGTCTATGGCGAAAACGGGAAATGACTCCGGCGCGAAACCCTGCCCGTATTGCGCAGGCGAGAAGGAACTCGCGCTGGACTGGAACAACGACTGGGTGATGATACAGAACGGCAATGTCCTCTGCGGCGCGGACTGGGATATTGAAATTCGATTCTGTCCCATGTGCGGACGTAAGGACTTGCGAAAAAATAATCTTTGCAACTATGGCTTTGGTTGATAATGTGGTATAATGAAAAGAAAAAGCAAAGGAATGAGCGGAAATGAACCGGAAACTGTTTGACAGCCTGAACGAAAAGCAACAGCGCCTGTAT
>JAFSOM010000257.1 GCA_017447005.1 Oscillibacter sp. | reverse complement strand
TCAGGGCGGTTTGACCATCAAAAAGTTGGACAGCGTGACCCATGAGCCGATTCCCGGCGCGGAGTTCCGCGTCGCCTACGCGGACGGACGCCCCGTGGACAACCACAACGGCGCGGCCTCTTCCGACGGCGTCTATATCACGAACGATAACGGAGAAATCAACATCGTCGGCGTTACCGGAACGATTATCGTAACGGAAGAAAAAGCGGCTTCTGGCTACAGCGTGGACGCCGCCTACCGGACGCAGACCGTTATCGTAAACCCGAACGAAACGCAGACGCTGACGTTCTATAACGCGCCCGACCAGAGCTTGATTCTGCAAAAGCACGAAAAGGGAACGGCCAATCCTGTTCAGGGGGCGCGGTTCCTGATTACGGACGGAAACGGCGGCGCTGTTGGCGGGAACGGCGGCGAATATGTGACCGACGAAAACGGGCGGATTACTGTAAGCGGACTGAAGCCGGGAACGACCGTGACGGCGCGGGAAATCGAATCCGCCGAGGGATACGTTCTCGACGCCACGCCGAAATCCGTGACCGTCCGCTCCGAAAACGCGCAAAGCCTCACGTTCTACAATGAGCTTTGCGGAACGCTGGTCGTTGTGAAGCGCGACAGTCTGACAAACCAACCGTTACAGGGCGCGACGTTCCAGATTACGAACGCCTCCGGCGAGTTTGTCGCCGACGACGGCGGGAGATTTTCCAGCGCCGGACGCTACGTCACCGACGAAAGCGGACAGATTATCATTACCGGACTGGACGCCGACACGCTGGTAGTCAAAGAGGTGGAAGCCCCGGACGGATATTCGTTGGACGATACCCCGCAAACTGTGAAGATTAACCCCAACGATACGCAAACGCTAACCTTCAAGGACGTTCCTCTGCAAAGCCTCGTCATTGAAAAATTCATCGACGGCACGACGAAGCCGCTTGCGGGCGTCACCTTCCTTGTGACGGATTCCTCTGGAAATCCTGTCGGCGGCGGAGAGTACGTCACGGACGAAAATGGGCGGATTGTCATCAACGGCCTCGCGGTCGGCACGACGGTCGTCGCCCGTGAAATCCGCACGGTAAAGGGATACCACCTGAACGGAACGCCCCGGACGATTCAAATCGGCGCGGAAAGTTCCTCCGCGTCCCCCGCGACAGCCGCGTTACGAAGCGCGTCCGCAGTCTCCGGCAACGGCAATTCCATGACGTTCTACGACGAGCCGCTTGCAACTTTAGTCGTGCGAAAAGTCATTGACGGCACGGAAAATGAGCCGCTTTCCGGCGTGGAATTTAAGATTACGGACGGAAACGGCAAAAATCTCGGCGCGTCGGACGGCGTGTTTTATACCGACGATAACGGCGAGATTGTCGTTGAAAATCTGGAAATCGGGACGGTTGTCAAAGTCCGCGAGACAAAGACAATCCCCGGATTCGTTCTCGACGGGACGCCCAAGGACATCGAAATCCAGTCGAGCGACCTGCACGAACTCGTGTTCAAGAACCGGCGGCAGGGGGCTTTGACCGTGCGCCTGCGCGACAGCGCGACGCAAGCTCCGCTGGGCGACGCCGAGTTCCGCATTGTGTACGCGGACGGCAGACCCGTGGATAATGCCAACGGACAGCAGTCCAGCGGCGGCGTCTACCGCACGGACGAAAACGGCGAAATCAACATTTCCGGCCTCACCGGAACGGTTGTGATAACGCAGACAAAAACCGTTGAGGGCTATACGATAAACGCCGCCAGCACTGCGCGGACGGTTATCGTAAACCCCGCCGAAACGCAAACCATTGACTTCACGAACGACCCCAACCAGACGCTGACCGTCACGAAAATCGCGTCCGACAGCGGCGAGCCGCTTGCGGGCGTTACCTTCCTTGTGACTTCAAGCGACGGGACGGTCACAGGCCCCGCGAACGGCGAATACGTCACGGACGCGAACGGACGGATTGCCATCAGCAACCTTGTTCCGGGAGTGACAATCACCGTAAAAGAGACGAAAACCGTCAGCGGCTATGTCTTGAATACCACGCCGCACGGTGTGTTTTGTCAAGGAGAACTATCACGTTTCGGAAAACGACGTTCAAATTCTGTTCATCACTCAATATTATGACAAGAAAGCGAAATTGCAATGACAGTCCGATTAGAAAAAAAACATAGCAATTATCGTTGTTAAAAGTGACGCGAATGTGGGTAAAAGAATTGTACAAACGGCCACTGCCTTATATCCATCTATGTATGAAACATTCATATATTTCATAGATAGAACCACAGTCGCATTATGAGGAAGAGTATTCAATCCAAATGAGGAAATAGGAGCTAGTCTATGCATAACTGCTGGATCTAATCCCATCCTAATAAACTGTGCTGAAAGACTCTCCATGAATATTTGTATGCCTGCAGCAGCAGAGCCAGTTACGCCAGCTAAAAGGTTAATGCTAACCGACTCTTTTAAATACGGATTAAGATTAATGCTCAAGCAAAAATCAACCAGTTCGGAAAAAGCAGGTGTAAGTTGAACAACTCCTGCAAATCCCATGACAGTCGCAGCAAGCACAATAGAATTTGCCCCTTGATTAAATCCCGAAGCAACGGTCTCCTTCCAGATATTCTTTAAGCGATTCCAATTCAAAGCAAATGTCAGTAATATTCCGACTGTTAATGAAAGAGATACCAAAGCATTACTCTCTATGTGCTTATCCAAGGTAATTATCATAGTCAATAAAGCAATACAAGGGATTAAACACTGGACTAGATTTGGTTTGTCCTTTTCTTTATAGTTATTTTCGAAAATCAGTACATCATTCTGTATTGCGCGTTGTTCTTCTTCTGTTTTGGTCACAAAGTCCCTTTTGGCAAGATACATACAGTAAAAGCATCCAGGAACAGCAAGTAAGATGAATGCTAACAGCCCCAGAAGCGGTTGGGCACCCAATGATGTCCCCAAGTATTTTGTAGGAATCACATTATTCAATATAGGGTTATAAGGCAATACGCCGGCACCCAATGCACAACCTAACAATTGAGCAGCGGGCATTATATTCATAGATAAACCCGCTTTTTTAAACATGATGGTACAAATGGGAACCGTGCAGAATACAAGAACATAACCACTAACTCCAATAGTACCCATGAAGAAATTGACAAATATTACGCCTAATACAGCATTCTTAGGCCCAATTAAAGTTACAATCATATGTCCTATCACCTCAGCAACTCCAGATGTTTTCATTACTTCGCCGAACAGTACCCCAAGTACAAAAACAAAAAAGTATTCAATAATAAAACTTCCAAAGTTTTTTGCGTATCCATTTTGTAAAGCCGACCAAATTTCCAAACGGTTTGTAAAGATCACAAGTAAAGCACATACTAATGTTGCGAAATATAAATTCATATCTCTGTAAGCCAAAAATATAAGTAAGCCCACAGCTAATAGGAGTCCTATCATATTTAAATATTCCATACGTGTCTCCCGTCAACTAAATTTCAACTTTGCAGAATGCACGGTATGTTGCACAATTAATGTCACTCCCACTTAAATTTCCATAATAATTGTATGGATTTGCCAAACATCCACCGGTACAATTTTTGAACAAGTACTTGCATTTTTTGCACTCAGCTCTGATTTTAATATTTCTAACCCTGTCCATATTATCATGATGCCAGATTTGTTTCAAAGGAAAATCTACAATGCTTCCACAATTGAATTCATTATCCGCGAGAAAACCACACGGTGAAACAATGCCATTAGCCCTAATTACCGCGCTTATCCTCCCTCCAGGACAACCAATGGCATTCCCGTAGATTCTGTTGTACAACGGACGTAACAAAATATACTCAGCAATATTATCATGACTATTAATGCAATCTCTAATTTCACAAGCTTGGTGTTCAAATGCAATTTCGTCAGTAAAACAAATATCCATATTCTCAGTAGCATTTCCACCAATTTTTATAAAACCAACATGAATTTGGGAAACTACGCCCCTCTTATGAAGTTGTTCACTCAATTCTCCGAGCGACTTATAATTGTTTCTCGTAATCGTGAAATTTACTTGACATGGTATATTGTGCCCCTCAAGAAG
>JAFSOM010000256.1 GCA_017447005.1 Oscillibacter sp. | reverse complement strand
GATACGTTCCGGCATGTATGAGGCGGCGGCGGCCACCGCCGACGCCGCCGGCGCAGAGTTGGAGCTTCTGGAAATCAACATCCGGCAACAGCGCCGGGAATGGGAGGAAATGTACGCCGCGTATCGGGAAACCATTCTCCGCGTGCAGGACAAGCTCAACCAGTTTCAGACGGAAGAACTGCTCACCCCGTGCGGGAGTTTCCGCATGAACGACGCGGAGCGGGATTACTGGAGCCGGGACAATTACCGCGCAATCCGCACCGACATGGAGAGCGCTTGCGCGATGGTCGATACCATTGAACAGGCCGGAAGCACGGACGCGTATTTGTCGGAACTCTCCGCCAGTCAGGGACAGCATTTCAGCCCCCTGCGCTTCGGACAGGAAATCCGGAAGCTCAACCGTCTGGAAGAACGCGCCGACGCCGTGATTTCCTGTATCCGGAATGAGCGGTACTTTTCGGACGAACGCTATCAAGTTGCCGGGGAGGTTGAAACGCTCCTAAGCGCCGATGGCTACCGGGTGACGCTCTCCCGTTTCCGCGGCGACCCCGAAGAGCCGTTAGACTGCTATGACTTGGAACTCCGTCCGAACAAGTGCGATATTCTGCGCCTGAACTTCATCCCCGTGCGGCGGGACGGGGTCACGGCGCAAACGCTCTGCCTTGTGACCGCCGATGTCGTGTCCGCGCCCAATCCCGCGCTGATTGAACGCTGGGCAAGAGATGTCATGGCGCGAGTCGGGGCGAGCCTCCCACAACTGCAAATGACGTGGCGCGAACAGCCGGAGCGTCGAGCCGAGGTGGAACAGGAATATAAAAAAGAGCCGGATATGCGGCTACTGGTCAAGAAACTGGAAAAAAAGTATCAATAATCTTCTCACCCGTCCTTACGCGGCGGGACGGGAACAGAGTGGAAAAGGAGAACTGTTATGAGCGGTGAAATTGGCGGCATTCTGTTAGGCGGAGCGGTTTTAGTCTCCGCGCTTCCAGTCGTTCTGGCTGGCGCGGCGATTATGGGCGCGGCGGCTGGCGCGGCGTCCATAGGAAAGGCGGCGGTTCAGGCGCATAAGGAAGCGGAGGAGCGGCGGCGCAGGGAGGCGGCGGAAATCCGGCGTTGCGGCGCGGAAGTCTCCGAGGCCTATTCCCGCCTTCAAAGCGCATTGGAGCGGCAGTCGGCGAAAAACAGTGCCTGTTACAGCGCGCTGGAATCGCAGATGAACCGCTTTTCCGCCGATTTGCGGAACGCGGCGAGAGAGGGCGGAAACTCCCGGCGGATGTCGGAATCTTTGCGCAAGACCCGTGAAGACGCCACGAAAACGTTGGAGACTATCCGCACGCAGGAATTGGCGCGGATTCGCCGGGAAACCGAACAGGAGACAGCCTCTATCATGTCCGCGCTCGAACAGGCTCAGCGGGCGCGCATAGACGCGGTGGACTGGAACGCGAAAACCGCCGCCGCGCAGGCCGGGCAAAACGCAATGGCGCGGGATTTCCTCCGCGACGCGGAGGCTTCCGCGAATTTACTGCGGACGTTAGCGGCTTCCTCCGGCAACCCCGACTTTCAGGCGAAAGCGGACGTTGTGACCCGTTCCTATCAAAGGGCGCTGGCGCTGTTGGAAGCGGGGAGCGCGCAGGCCGCCAGTGCCGAGGCGCGGAAAATCATCACCGAGACAGCAAGCCTTGTTACCGCATACGAACTCGAACGCGCCGACAAGGAAGCGTTGCGTGTCGCTCTGGAAAGCCGTCTGGAAGGTCTGCGGACGGAATTGGAGGCGCAGGAGCGGGTTGTCTTTACCGATGACCTCTACGGGGAAGAGGAGGAGTTTTTAGACGACTTCACGCAGGGCGAATACAGCCGGGTATTGCAACGGGTACGCGCCGCGCTCTCCGACGTGCGCGGCGATAAGGGCAGGAATGATACCGCCTACAAATTGCAAAGCCTGTTACAGGAAGTCGAGGATGACCTGATTCCGCAGGCGCAAGAGGTTCTCCGCGTGGGCTACGACAAGCTGACGCGTTACTATGAGCGCCTCCACGCCTTGCAGATTGTCGGAAACTACATGAAGGAACAGGGCTATGCCATGGAGTGGGCGCAGCCTGTCGGGGACGACGTGACGCAGAAATTAGTAGTACACTTCCGCGAACCCGGAAGCGGCAATACCATTGCGGTGTCGCTGGACGAACAGGCCGGGGCGGAGGATATTGGCCGGATGGCGATGGAAGTCATGTTTTACTACGCCAACGGGCGACCGGTTTCGGAAGCGGAAAAGAAGGCGGTGCGGGAAGGCATGATGGGCGCGCTCAGAGAAGCGGGCTTGTCCGGCGGATTGGAGTGTACAGGGCGCGTCAATCAAGAGGCGTCCGACAAGACGATGGACAGTGCCGAAGCGCTGCGAAGCCTCCCGGCCAGCCGGATTTTCCCCGAACAACGGGCGAATCTGTAAACTTTCAGCGCCTTATCAGGGAGGTGAAATCCGCTTGAAAACGTTTTTGGAAACGCACAAGGAGCGGTCGAGAAGTTTTGTCCTCTACGGCAACCTCAACGACACGATTTACTGTCAGGATTTGGCAATTAGAACCAGCGAACAGTTTTTAGTCAAGCTGTTGAAAAGCCGCGGCTACCGCCATATCATTTTTTACGGGGACGCGGCGACAAAAGGCGCGTATTGCCTCGACCCGGAAAGCGTCCGCTTTTTCTTTGGGGATAATCGAAATATCCCGTTGCCCGTTGCCCCCAATCCACTCGATGAAGACGCCGCCGGAAATCCGGCGGAAACCGAAACCGCCGCCAGAGCCGCGCCGGAACATGCGGAACGCGGAAACGGTGCCGCGCCGCTCAAAAACGATTTGGCGGGCATGGTGCGCCGCCGCCGTTCCGGCTATCGTCCCGGCGATTTCTCCCGGTCATCCGCGGCGGACAGCGGCTCCGCGCAGACGGAAAACGCCCCGGTAACAGCGTCCCCAACGGCCAACGCCGCCGGAACCGCTTCCGCCCCCGCGCCGATTTTCGTTCACTACTCCTACCGGAATATGACGCTGGAAAATTTCTTTTTGCTGATTAAAGACCATATGCTGAACCCCGACAGCGATATGGCGGTGATTTTTTACAACATCTTCACCAGCGATTTGGGACGCCTTCAACCTCTGCGGGATAACATCCTGCACATTTGGGAACAGGTGGGTGTTTATAACCTCTGCCTCCTCATGGCTCCGGAAACCGACCGCTCCGAAAACCTGCTCATTAATCAGATTCACGCGCTGGGTCTTGCGCCGAAATTCATCCAGACCGACGCGAACGGACAGTTCAGCCTCAATCCCGAAACCTGTTTCCGGTTGGGGCTTCCGCAAGAGGATGAGATTCGGAATCTTCTCCGCCGCTTCAAGATTGTCGGAACCGGGGTCAAGAAACGGAAAATTACGTTCCGTTATGAACAGCTTGCCGACATCGTGACGGAAATTTTATATTGTAGCCGCAGTTGCGCCGCCTCCGGGGCGGGACAGGCGGAATATATGCGCCAGATTTCCGGCAGGATTCAGGACTATGTGGAAAGCGCGCCGGGCGTGGCTCCGGTCGTACTCACGCCGGATGTTATCGACGCGATTTGGGAGCGTCCCGCACGGGAGAGGCGGTCGGCGCTGGAAAAACTGAACCGTCCCGGCTGGGAAGCGGCTCACGCGGTTGTAGCGCGGGCAGTCGCGGAGTGCGAAACGTTCCTCGCCCGCCATGCCCAAGCGCCGCCCCGGGAACGTCCTGACTGGGCAGTCCGCCGCGTCTCCACGGCTCCACCGCCCGAACCCGTCCGCCCGCCCGTGCCGAATTTCGTGCTGGTGGGAAATCCGGGCGTCGGAAAGACGACGATTGCCCGCTTGATTGGAAACATTCTCCGGGAACGCGCCATTCTGAAAATCGGCTCCACCGTGGAAGTCACGCGGGAAAACCTGACAAGCAGTTTCGTGGCGGGGGTGCCGAAGGCTACGATGGACTGCGTGAACCGCGCCGAGGAGGGTGTGCTGTTCATCGACGAGGCGCACGCACTCGGACGCAAGGATGGCGGTGCGGGGCATGAGGGTACCGGAAAGGAAGTCGTGTCCACACTCAACAGCGCCATGACCGACCCCAACCGCCATTTTTCCGTGATTCTCGCCGGATATGAAAAGGAAATGCGGGAAGTGTTCCGCTTGGACGACGGTTTCGCCCGTCGGTTCGGCGACGAAAACTGGATTATCATCGACGACTACGCGCCGGAACTGCTGGAAAAGATTCTCTCGGACGCGATTGAAGCGCATGACTGCCGCCTGTCGCCCGATTTAACCCAAGAACAGCGGTTCGAGGACGTGACCGCAAAGCCGTTGTCCTGTTATGTCAGCCGGATTTATCAGGAACGCGACCGCCAGCGGTTCGGCAACGCGGGCGCGATGGAAAAACTGGCGCTGACGGCGTGCGCGAAGGCGTCCGGCGGTCTCGTGACGGAGGACTGTTTCTATACGCAAACCGTCGGTCATGAATGGTTTACGCCCTCCGATGTGGGGCGTTCCATAGAGCGGATTTTGCGGGAAATCCGGGAACGTTTCGTTGGCATGGAAAAGCTGGAACGTTATTTCATCTCCCGCGCCCACGAAATTGAGGAAACATTGGACAGCGGCGGGAGTGAGGAGGATATTCGGATTCGTCCTTTAATTCTCGTCGGAAATCCCGGAACCGGGAAAACATCCGTTGCGGGTATGCTGGCGCATCTGTATTATCATTTCCATTTGCTGGGTACGCCGCATTCCATTGAGGTTTCGGGTAGTTCGCTCGCAAGTAGTCTGGCGGGCGGCTCGCAGGAAAAGGCGCTGGAATACATCAGAGAGGCGCAGGAGCGAAAAGCACTCCTGTTCGTGGACGAAGCCCACCAGTTGGTTACGGGAAGTTTCGACGGCGCGGGCGCGTTGAAGGCGTTCCTCAATCCGTTGACCGACCGCCAGCATTCGTTTATGGCGGTGTTCGCGGTCTATCCCGATTCCCTTGAAGATTTCCTGAAACTCGACCCCGGAAGCCGCCGCCGCTTTGAGATTCTGCGCTTAGAGGACTATACCGGGGCGCAACTGTTCGAGATTCTCCGCCGCATGATGGAAAGCAACCGTCCGCCTCTGCGAATGCGCGACGATACCGCCGCTTTGCTCCGCCGCGTTTGTGAGTATCTTTACGTCTCCCGCACGAACGAAACAGGAAACGCCGGACGCATGGAACGGCTTTTGGAGGAAATGAACGAACGCAGACGCTCCCGCTGTCAGGCAAGCGGAATCCGCATCGGAGAGCCGGAACACAGCGTATTCTATCCGGAGGACACGCCCCCCTACCTCGTGAGTGCTCTGCCGCCGGAAAACGCCAGCACCGAAACACTCATGACGGAATTGAACGCGCTTTGCGGTCTGACGGAAGTCAAGGAGCATGTGACAGGATTGATACGCATGGCGGAAAACAATAAAATCCGCCGGGAACGCGGATTGCCTGTCCCCCCGCTCAGTCTGCATATGGTATTCAAGGGCAATCCCGGCACGGGCAAAACCACCGTCGCCCGCCTCATTGGGAAACTTTATCAATCAATCGGGGTTCTCCCGCGTGGGCAGATGGTGGAGGTCAGTCGCGCCGACTTGGTGGCTGGTTACGTCGGCCAGACCGCTTTGAAAACGCAGGAAGTCATTGAGCGGGCGTTGGGCGGCGTACTCTTTATCGACGAGGCCTATACGCTCTCCGGCGCTGTCGCCGCTAACGATTTCGGTCAGGAAGCCATTGACGTGATTCTCAAAAGTATGGAGGACTGCCGCGACGAACTGGTTGTGATTGCGGCGGGGTATCCGGAGCCTATGCGTCATTTTCTCCAATCCAACCCCGGTCTGATGTCTCGTTTCAGCAACGTTTTGACTTTTCAGGATTATTCGTTGGAGGAACTGACGGAAATTCTCCGTTCCATGTGCCGGAAGTACCGCTATATCATGACGCCGGAGGCGGAAGCGCGGGCGCGTCAGACGATTCAGGATGGCATGAAGGAACGGAATTTCAGCAACGGGCGTTTTGTGCGCAACCTCTTCGAGAAAATTATCAACTGTCAGGCTCGGCGCGTGATGGAACTGCAAGACCCTTCCGAAGAAACGCTTACCGCGTTGACGGAAGATGACGTTGTACAGGCCACGTCTTGAGCGTTCGTCCCACGCGCGTCGGTTTCCGCCTCCGTCGCAAGCGGGAACGCGTGAAATTCGCGCAAATCCGTTCCGTTACCGGGCAGCGCGTACAGCGTGTCCCCGTCCAAGGCGGCGGTCAGTATAGGGAACTCCACGCCGCAACAGCAGAGCGTTTTTTCGCCGTCCCGCGACAGCAGGCGAATGATACGGCGTGTTCTGTCCACCTCCCAGACATACCGCTCTCCCGTCAGCTTGAACGGCGGAAAGATGTCCCCGTCATCTATTCCGGAAATCCGCCGCATGTGGAGCCTCCACGCGCCCGGAAGCAGAAAGAACATTTGCACCCTCATGAAAACATCCAGCGGGTCAAGTTTTGGGATTTTCCATCGAATGTTGCCGCTTTCGCCGTTTCCGTGATTCCCCGTCAGGAAACGGCGGCTTTTTTTGCTTTCGCGCGTCCAACGCCCCGTGTTCAAGTCCCATCTGTGCGTGACGCCCCGGGAACGCAATACGACCGCGCTTTCCCCGTCCGCGTAAAACGGGTCGCTCGCCGCGTCGTCGGGGAATACGGGCGGCACGCGGCATTCCGCGATAAGTTCCCGCGTACCCAGCCGGAACAAGCGAACCCTTGCGACATTGCGGCGGTAATAGTAACAGGCCAGCCAGTCGCGTTTGAAGGACATGCAGGCGAACAGGGGGCTTTGGTTTCCAATGTGCGCGTTGCTCCCGGACGGCGCGAAGGGCAGATTGCCCCGGTACGTCGGCTCCAGTAAGGCGGTCGACATTTGAATGTCGCGCCGCATTTCCGCCAAGTTGTAGTTGCGGCTGTAGGACGCCAGCGGCACGGACGCCCCCGGTATCGGAACGGCGCATTCGTCCGCCTGTTCCGGCACGTCAAAAAGAATGAGAAGATTGTCCGCCGTGCAGACGACGAGGCGGCGGCCGTCCGGCGAAAAGCGGACATATACGGCCGACGAAATTTCCCATTGTGCAAGGTGTTTTCGTTCGCTTAGTTCCAGCAAATCCAGCCGCGTACTTTCCACCAGAACGGCGGCAAGCCCTTCATGACGGAAAATTCTCAATTCCGTCCCCAAGGGATAGAACAACTCCGCTTTCATCAATTCATCCCCGATATGATACGGAAAGAGCATTTCGGAAGTGTAGCCGCGCTCGTCCATTTCACGGTATCCGCCCGCACGGAGTACGCTTTCCTTGTCGGCGTCCATCGTGGGCAAATCGCGGCAGGGCTTATTGGAAACCAGATATAATTCTCCCAGTCCGGTGTAGTGCAATATCTGCCGGGAACGCTCAAAGCGTACAATCAGCTCGTCGCCGTCCCAGTACAGGAACGCGGCGCTGGCCTCCCGTGCCTCCAAACGGTAATTAATTCCCGTATAGGTACCCTTGTCCGCGTCGTACAGGCGGATATAGTCGCCCTGCAACACGGCGAAAACGCCGTTATCGCTCAACGCGGAGGCGCAGGAAGCCGCCTTCGGGATGTGCATGGAGCGCGAACCGAAAGCGGTACCCGTCGGGACGCTCTCCCGGCTAATCCACGCCTCGGCGCGGATTTCGGAAAGCAAATCTTTTTCGTCGGGGTATTCCTGCACGTAGGCGAACAGAAAACTGTCCCGCAGAGCGCGAAACAGAGAATCTTTGGACAGCAGAAGCGCGTGAATGCGGTTGAGTTTCTCCGCCGATTCTCCTTTTGAGATTAGAAACTCCAATTCCCGGAAGAGCCTGTCATATTCGCCAGCCCGGATGTACGCGTCAGCGCGGCGCGGGTCGGAGAAAATTCCAGCGGCGGTTTTATAATCGCGCAGATAATCCAAAACAGGGTAAAGTTCCGCAATCCAGCGATAGCCCGGGTGAATCTCCTTTTTGCCGGATTCGGTTTCCGTGTACTGGTATATAGGCAAGCCGAGAAAATAATCACGCATGATTTCCAACAAACGCCGTGCAAGACTACCGTCACAATAGACAGAGAATGACGGCTTTTGCTTATTCTGAACTTCGCGGGAAATCATTTCCGGTTCTGCAGATAAATTCCGTGCGGCGTCGCGGAGAAAGTTGGAGCGGAAACGGAGCAAACGCGTCCCGCGTTCCTCATATTCCAACAGCGTGCCTTCCATATGTCCCCGAAATCTCGCCCAATGGGCTTGCAAAATGCTGGCAATCATGACTGAGTCGGTGCGGTTGCGTTCGCACAGAGTCGTCTCCGCAACGTTGCGTTTCAGGCGTTCGCTTTCATGGCTTAACAGTTCGTCTATCACGCGCTTATCCTTCATGAGCAAGTTCAAAATTTCATTTTCGCTCAAACCCTTGGCGATTCGGGAGAAAAACCCCAGCAAATGCCGGTAGAGTACGGGTGCGGCGGTGTAACGCGTATTTTGAAGCAACCGTTTCGCCATTTCCCAGTTATCGGGCGGTCGGCTGGTCACTTCTTGGGGCAAGTCGTCATAACTTGTGAGTGGGCGGAGCATTGCGGACAGTTCCTCAAGATAGAGAAAAGGAACGCGTTCGGGTAGCCAACTGGAAAGGTGATGGATTTGCTCGCCCGTCAAGACTTTGAACCTCCTGCGGAGAAGGCGGGGCACAGCACTGTCAACCGCGCTTTTGCGCGTTACCAAATTCACCTCGAACTTCGGGATATGGCATTGCTGTTCCTCCATCGTCAAATTTTCCCGCGATGCGCAACTGACAACTAAAGTCAGCCAATCGGGCAGTCGCAGACGGAACAGGCTGTCACTCTGGTAGCGGTAATCCTCAATCAGTTCCACGGAATCCAAAATTGCCACTATAGGCCACTTACGCTGACCGTACCTTTCTAATGTCCTCTCAAACAAGGGAACGGCGTCCCGGTTGTCCTGCCCCGGTTCCTGCGCATAAGACAGACAGCCCATGCCCTTTAACTGCCGCATAAGCGCGTGCAGAGCTACGTCCATACTGCGCGGCTGGATGTCACAAAACACGGCGGCGACGGATTCCATTTCCCGATAAGCGAACGTTTTCAATAACGCCGTTTTTCCCGCGCCAGTTTCGCCGGATACCAGCACGGCGCGACCGCGATTCTGTTCTAAAAACCGCGTGAACTCCCGCATAGTGTTGTCGTTGTCCCAGTAGGACGCGTTGGCCTTTTCGCATTCGTCAAACAGCGTCTGACGCTCTAACTCGTCGGGGGACAGCGCCGCCTCTTCCGCATCCACGGAACGCATATATTCCCGCACCACGTTTCCCACGCGCTCTTCCATTTGTCGGCAAAACTTGTCCGCGTAGTCCGCCTCGCCTTCCGTCAGGGAGATAAGCGGAATCGCGCCTTCTTTGCCCATTTCCGTCCGCAGGCGTTCCCGGAGAGCCGCCGCTTGCGGGTTATTATCGCCTGTGGTCGGCTCCCGCAGCGCCACAACCGTATGTTTCCAGCCTTCCGTTTGACGAAACAAGCCTTCCTCCACTTCCTGTTCTGTGGCGGACGCGCCGTAGAGAAGGCGGAAACGTTCTGTTGACAGGGCTTTCCGGGCGGCGGGAAATAATAGGTCTCGAATGCGCTTTTCCAGTTCGCGCCGTCTCTCCCGCTCTCCGTCCACTGGAATCAGGCGGTAGGGACTGCCGATAGTGTTATAGTCCCGGCGATAACGTTCGTTCAGAAATTGCTTGTCCTCGTCGGACAAATTCCCAGCGCGTTCCATGTCCTCCCAGTCGCGGGCGGGAATCTCCGCCGGGGCAAACGCCGTCCCGTAGCGCCCACCAGCCAGAACTACAAAGTTTATCCCCGGCGACTGCTCTATACAGCGGTCTATTTCGTCCAGACAAATGCGCATGGTCAAATGGTTCGCGCCGTCCACTTCCGACACGCCCCAGCGCAAGTCCACCCACTGGAACGAAAAGCCGCGTCTTTCGCACTGTTCCCGTATGCGTGGAAACACTTCCTGTGAGAGCAGATTGCGTTCCCACTCAAAATCTTGGAACGTGGAACTGATAAACACGCGGATAGCTCTACTTCTCCGTGCCATCTTCTATGTCTCCTTCCAGACCCTTGAAGGGCGTGCGATAACAGCGCAGTCTGTCATAGAGCCGATGCGCCAGCCGTATGACCCACATGGACGCGAACGACGTACCCAACAGCGCGAAAAACAGCGAAAGTCCGCGCTTTCCAATGGAATCGTCGGCGAACCAGCGCCTTCCGAACAATAGCCACGAGAGCCACAGCCAAAACAGCAACAGCCCCAAGAGAAACCGCTGATTTTCTTTCAGCGCGGCGATTTCGTCCTGATACGGCAAATCCAGCGGCGGACGCGGCGGCGGCGTCAAGTCCTGAAGCGCCGCGCCCGTCACGGGTGTTTCGTCCTGAAAGAGCCGCCTGTCATGGTCGCTCTTCCTTGTGAACGAGAGCATAACCATGCCGACAACAATGCACACTATACATACGGCGGCAATCACGGACGTTACGATAAAAATCACGATAACCGCGCTTTGAGAAAGCCGAACCGGAACGCCCGCGCCCCGGAGAAATGAGATTGCCAGTGCCGCGACGAGTTCCAGCAATAACAGGGAAAAACTTCCCAAGCCAATGCAGTAACTCAACGGGAGCCGCCGCAAGTGCAGCCGGATAACCCGAACCATATGCCGAAGTTCGGAGAATACGGCGTCAAGTCGTCGATTGCGTCTCATGATGGCGTAACCTCATTTCTTTCGGATTCCAGTGCCTCCAGTCTTTCGCGCAGCGTCGCCTTTGTCGAAAGCCTCATCAGCGACTTATGTTCCCGTGCCGAGTCGAGGCAATCGAGAATTTCCCGGTAATATTTCGCGGCGGCCTCCGGGTGTCCGGATTCGTGCCAGCGTTCGGCAACTTCCGCGTAAAGATTCCCCATGAAAAGAAGAAGCGTGTCCGAAGGGTTCTTCCGGTAGGCCGTGCGGATACGGTAGAGCGCCTTTTCGGACAGCGCCTCCGCCCGTTCCAAGTTGCCCTTGCGAATCATTACCTCCGCCAGCATCGCGTAGAGGCCGCCGACTGACCAGCCCGTCAACTCTCCGGGCGCGACGGATTCCAACAAAACGGCGCGGCGCTCCGCTTCCAGCACATAACTTTCCGCCTGCTCCATCTCGTCCAAAACGAAACAGCACTTGATAATCTGCTGACTGCTGATTACAAGATTTTGGAGCGCTTCAAGAGTCTTGCTTTTGTCCCAACACTGCTGATAAATGTTCGCGGCTTTTTGATATTCCGCGTAGGCGGCCTCCCAATCCTCCCGCTCAGGCGACGCGCAGGGGTCACAGCGGCAGTCCGCAACTTTGCAGTGTGCCGTCGCCAACTGGATATGGTCTCTGTCCGTCTTGCGGGTCTCCCATTCCCGTTCCGCCCACGTCAAGTAGTTTTGCGCATACGCTCCGGCTTCTTTCGCCCGCTTAAAATGCAATTCGCAATCTGTCAGGATGCCGTATGCCGTGGCGAGCATACACAAAAAGCTGGCGTTAGAATGCTTGTCCACAGCGCTTTCCCCTACTGCAAGCGCTTTTTTGCACAGTCGCTCCGCCTTGTCCACCTTGCCGTGCCGATACAGCGCGTTGGCCTCCCGAACGCGGGTCTGGCAGAAATGCGTCAGAGAACCAAGACCCGCGTGGCCTCCTGTTTCCAGCGGCGGCTCGATTTTTTCCGTCCAGTCGTTCAGATTCATGCCGCGCAACAGGGCATATGTGCCGAAGACAGGCAGATTTCCGAAAAAGAAGAGGTTGTGGAGCGTCCGCATTGTCTGCGCGAAAATTTCCTGTCCGGCTCCGGTGTCGAACATCAGGCCGTGGAAAGATGTGTAAAAGAAGCTGACGACGGCGCTGACCAAGTCGCGCTTTGTGTTAAGTTCCTCCTTGCTGTAAAGAATCCGGCGCAGTCTGTCCGACAGGACAGCGCGCAGAAACGCGCCCTTGTCGGCGTACAAAGTCCGCTGAATGCCATAGAGCGCCGTTTCCTCCCGCGAAAGCGCCGCGTCCGCCAGCAGGGCAAGCGCGAAGTCCTTATCGTCAAGGCACTGCGCGTAATACATGCCTTCACTGTTCCGCAGAGAATCCGCGGTCGGAAGTTCTTTCAGATATTGAAGAATGCAGGCCTCATACGGCTGCGCCGGAAACCCGGAATCGAGTATGGCGTCCCGGATCACGCTGTGACTGAAATCAATCCGCCCGTCGGAGCGCCGGACAAAGAGGACGCTTAAATAGTTCAACAGGCGCAATAAATCCGCGGCAGTCTCTTCGGCAAAGGGTATCTTCCGCATATGGATGATGTTTTGCAAATCATCCAGCCGCAGGCCGTTTCTTGAGACGGCGAGAAAGCGGAAAATAAATTCCAGAGACTTCCAGTCGTCCGTGAGAATCCGCGCTCCTCTGTCCATGACGTACGCGGCGGCGGCTCCAATATCATCCGGTAGCGCCCGAATCAGCCGGATACTGTTGGCGATAATTTTTCGCTGTCCCTCGGAACCCGGAAGTTTCGCCTCCTCCTCCGGACTGAGCAGGTTCCGCTCCAAAATGCGCGACTGGCCGGAAGCGGACAATTCCCCCTCGCCCATCAAATTTAGCAGTTGGGCGGCCATGCTGAGATAAAGCGGATTTCCGGCGCAGTCTTTGCCGTACAACTCCTCCGCGACTTCCTGATAGAGGTCTTTGGCGTTGGTGCGGAGAATGCTTCGCGTTATGCCGTCGATTTCCTCACGGCTCAAAGTTGGCATATCCTCCACGTGAAACGCTCCCGCCTCCCCGCATTTCTCGGGAAGCGCGAAATCCGCCCCGCAGGTCAGCAGACAGCGTACGCCCGCGCCCAAAAGCGGAAGAAAGTCCAGCTCATCCCGGTGGGGGTTGGCGTCCAGACAGTCCGGCGCGTCAATCAATACCAGCCAATGCCTGTCCTCCGTCATCCGCTGGCAGAGTTCCTCCAAGCGTATTTTCAACGTAAGGTAATTGCTTTTCGTTGTGCTCGGCGTACTCCGTTCGTCCAGTGCCTTTTCCGCCTCATAGACCAAGTGGCGGAGAACCTGTTCCGCGTTTTCAAAGTCCCGCGATTGGCTGCAGGGAATGTAGCAGACTTCCCGCCCCTCGTCGCGCAGTTGGGACGCCAAGGCGCACAAAAAACTGGTTTTTCCGCTTCCCGGCGCGCCCCGCAAAATCATATTGCGCGTACCGCCGGACAACAGGGCTTCCTTGACCCGGGCAAGATACGCTGTCCTCCCGCGGAATGCGGCACTTCTCCGGCGAACTTCCCGCCAAATCCGCTGATTTGCCAACTCCGGTTTGGAGAGCCGCGCCGCCGCCGCCCATTCCTCACTGCTGTTTTCGCGCAGTCGTTCCAGCAGTACCTTTGGGAGCGGTTTTCCATTGACGTTAAAGCGCTCCAAGGACTGGTTTTCGGGGTTCCACGCCGCCGTATATTCAATAACCGCCTCGCCGTACCGCTGACGCAGACGCCGCTTTATCTCTTCCAAGCCCGCCGCTTCCCCGGAGGCGTCCTGAAAATAGCGTCCCCGTTCCGCTTCCGGGATTTCTTCCGGGTTGAGCTTGCGGATACACACGACACATTTTTCTGCGTCCATAGCGGGATGTAACGCGCCGTATAGGATTTCAAGAGCGGTGACACTCTTTCCGTCGGTGTCGGAAAACGGAATCCGGTACTTCTCCGCCAGTTCCCGCACCAGCGCCGCGTCCGGGATGTAGCCGTACCGATTGCCCAAAAACACTATCATGTAAGGGCGGTTTCGGTCAATCTCGTCCATGCACGCAAAGAGAATTTTGCGCATACCATCCCATTTTTCCCTGCGTGAGGTGTCCAAACCCCAGCGAAGGTCGATGATTTCCGCTGTGTCTCCGTATTGCTCCGCTTCCTGCCGCAGTGTGGGCATGACATCTTGCTGAAGCAAATCCCGTTCCTTCTGCATGTCCTGAAATGTGCTGGATAAAAAATAGGTAGGCATAGTATCAACCTCGCTTTCCAAATTTGAAACGATTACCTCGACCGCGTCCGTTTACAATCTGACGCAAAAACTCCGGCGTTAGGTATGCTTCTCATTTTGCGATATTGATAGCGCCGGAATGGGGGCTGAAAAGCCGCGCTTGTACAGGATTTCTCCGTTGTAAGCCCATGTTCCATCCGGTTTTTTCTCCAAGTCGGGAATATTGATAGGCAACGTCCCGGGCATATCCGCCGCGCCAAAGATTGCGCGGAGAGCGGCAGGGACATTCGCGTTGAAAGCACCCACATTTTCGGAACCGCTTGTACGCGCGGTAGGGTCTACGCCAAACCCGGCTGACAGGTAAGCGCATACAATCGCGTCCGCGTTCTGGAATCGCGTCGCGTCGACAGGCAGATTGTCGCTGAGCAACACAAACTTCGCCCCGGCCTCATGGGCGTCGGAAAAGGCGCGGCTGACGCCCATCATAGCAGGATTGTTATCTTGAAGCGCATCCATTCCGGCACCGACCGCGCTGAGGCACACAACCGCGTCCGCGTTCCGGACGGCTCTGGAAAGACGATTGGAATATGAGAGGGTTTTACCGTCATAATAGCGGTCAATCACAATGGATGTGGACGCGTTTTCAGAACCTGAAATTTCCCCGTCGATACGGTTTTCTATCCGTGCGTCCGCGTCGATGAAGCCGCCGCGCATAAGACTGTCAATAGCATAGCGAATGGGGATGTTATCATAGTTGGTTCGTCCAATGATGACCACGCGGTTTCCCTTTCCGGAAAGCGGCAGGACGCCATTATCTTTAAGCCGGGTAACGGCTTTGGCGGCTATGTCCGATTCCACCGCGTGATGAGCGGCGGAGCCAACGATTTGCTTTGCTGTCTCAATCCGGCGCTCAATATCTTCTCCACTGGTATCCATATCAAGCAGGCCGTGGCGCGCCTTCAGTCTCAGAATGCGCCGCACGGACTCGTCAATACGCTGTTCGCTCACGGCACCTTCGCGGACAAGCGCGGAAATGCCGGAAATGTAATCGTCATAATATCGCACGGCGTCCTCGTCGTTCAGGTCAGTGGGAATCAGCAGAATGTCGCAACCGGCGTTAATAGCCTTTTCTGCTGTCTGGAGGTCATATTTTACCGTACCGACTCTGCCAGAAAACAAAACTGCCCCGGTATCTGGTTCGGTCACAAACTGTTCCATTTCCAGCGCGTCGGTAATCACCACGCCGTCGAAACCGAGTTCCTCGCGGAGCATTCCCGTGACGATTTTGGGTGACAGTGTGGCGGGATAGTATCCCTTCGTCACGCCGTCCGCCATGAGAACCTCGTCGTCAAGCAGTGGAAACGTGGTGGCTGAGGTCATCACCATTTCCGCGCCGTTTTCAACAGCCTTGCGGAATGCCAAAAGGCCGCCCGTTTCCAACTGCTCACGGGTCAGCCTGATGGAAGTGGGATAATCGCTCCCGTCGCCCGCCCCCGGAAAATGCTTATATGTCGTGATTACTCCGCTCTGTCCGACGCCCATCATAAATGCCTCGCCAAGTTTTGACACGATTTTGGAATCATCGGAAAAAACGCGGGTACTCATTCCTAAATCCGTCAGGTCTGTAATTACGTCAATGCAGGGTCCCAAATTCACATTGATTCCCAGCGCGGCCAGTTCCTCTCCGAATATCCGGCCAGTATCCAGCGCACTCTGTTCGGCTTCCCCGCCCGTCGCGCCAATCGCCATGCTGCCCGTGCCGCGTGTACCCATAGTCAGGCGAGCCACGGCTCCCCCTTCCTGGTCTGCCGCCACCAGATAGGGGATAACGCCCGCCGTTGTGGCGTCGGCGCTTTGCGCGTTATTGGTTTGCAAATTTTGAATCAGGCGCACCGTCTGTTCCGTGTCTACGATATTGGAGCCAAAGAGGATGACTCCGCCGTACTGATGACGGCGCAGGGCTTCGGCAAGGCCGGGGAGCGCGGAAAGATTCGTCACGCCCTGCCTTTTGCGTCCCCATGTGCGGATTGCGGGCATTATCATCTGCGCGACTTTCTGCTCAAGAGACATGGCGTCAGACATTTGGCTGACGCGCGCTTCCATGTCCGCTTCCCGGATGGAATCCGCCTCATCAGACGGAGCCTCGAACGCGTCCACTCCGCCGGATGAAACCTCAAACGCGTCCGCCTCTTCGGATAAATCCCCGAATGCGGCGCTATCCGGCAACGCGTTTTCTCCATTGCCCGAACAGCCCGCGGACAACGCGACCGCAAGCGTCATTACCGTGCAGAGTAGCAACTTGAACGTTTTTCTGATGTATTTCATGGTTTCCCTCCATGTTTCACTGTATGCCGCAATATACGCAGGCGGGAAGTGGTGGGGACACTTCGACTTTGTGCGCCTATTATACACAAACGTCTTGAAATTGTAAAGGTTCGTTTCAGGCCAGTATGTTTTGCAGACGAAGCCAGCAACATTCTACTATTTGTTAAACTATGAAAAATTTCACAAAAAAGATGTTGCAAAACATACGATTTTGTGATATACTAATTTATGTGTCGAAATAAGACGTTTTTTTGCAAATTTATAGGTCTCGAAGCGCGTCGAAATCCACCTCATGGAACGAATTTCTCTGGGAAAAGTCCTCTCCCGCCTTGATAAAGGGCGACTTCTAATCCCATTTGACGAACCCGCTCACCCAATCTTTCTATGTCCGTTTGCGTGACGGGGATATCTTTCCTTAACAATACGGCATTGGAGCGAACCATTAGAAAGAAACTTTGTCCGAATACTTGGCATATCCAATAAGGAGGAGGCATTTACCTATGTCCGAAAGAATTATTCAACAGGCGGATTTGCACGGCATTGAGCGGAATCTGTCCGTTCTTCACAGCAGTGTGGAAGTCGTCAACAGCAATGTGCGCATGATGGATGGAAACGTCAAAATCATCAATGACGAAGTGGGAAAACTGGCTCGTGAATTTCACGAATTTATCGACATCCAGAACCGCGCAAACCGCCTTGGTCAGGCGGAAACCCGCTTGGTGCAGATTCGGCAGGAATTGGATAAAAAATACGGACATTACGACATTATCCGCCGCACTGCCACAGGTATCCTTCAGGCGGATGATTTGGGCATCGTGAAGCAGGCTACTATCAGCGACGCCGCCGAGGAACTGATGATTTCCACGCCGAATTACTGGCTGGCTCCGTGTTTGGTGGCTCTGGCCGCTTGGATTAACGACCAGCCGGAACTGGCTGAGCGGGCGCTCCGGGAGGGGTTGAAACGGGATGATGAAAAAACTTCCCTTTTCTTTGCCCTTATCTGCCGCCGGGCGGACAGGAAAGCGGCCAGTTTGAAGTGGACCCAACGCTATCTGGCCAATCAGGACGAGGAAAATCTGGACCGCAAGACCATTGTCATCTTGGACGCCTACGCGGGCGGTCTTCTCGGCTCTGACTCCGAAGGCGTCGTTTCCCAGCAGATGGAAACTTGGCTCAGTCACTTGGAGAGTAAGGCTGGCTTCACGGAACAGCAGACCAAACAGTGGTCTGAATCTATCAGCCTGAAACGCAAGCCCGTAGATTCCAATTCCTATACCTACCTGAAAAAGTACAGCAAAACGTGGCCTGTGTTGCAGGACATTATGGAGGGTGCCTGCCTTCACGCCGAAATCCTGAAATATTTTACCGGGATTTTTGAGAAAACCTCGTCTATGGACGCGGTCAAGGTTCAACTTGATGAAATCTTGAACCATCTCGTGACCGACTTCGACGACGAAGAACTGCCTCTGCGCAAGCAGGAGAAATTTGAGCAGTTCGTGGTGGATTTCGGCGGCGACGAAGCCCGCGCCAAGCAGAACATGCAGATAGAGCAGTCCGCTTTCGAGACGCACAAGGATTTTACCCAACTCCTCACAGACGCCGCCATGAAACCCGAAACCACCCATTCCAGTGTCTCTACCCAGAAATTCGCCATTGCCCTTTCCAAAGATTGGATTACCGACGCATATAACGACATCATTGCCCAGAACCGCATGAAAATTCCCCATAATATCAGCATTAATATAGATACGTTCAACGACCAGACTACCGACGGTCAGGACGAAGCGCGGCTGGTTTCGGCGTTTGAGGCTTTGGTGGAGCGTGAGAAACAGGCGGCCATGTCCCAATGCACACTGACCGCTTTCGAGAAGTTCTGCCTGTATGGCGGCGGCGCGATTGCCTGTATCGGCGTTTTTATGCTGGCGATGGGAAGCGTGGGCTTGGGGCTCATTGCCGCTATTGCGGGAGCTGGCATGATTATCAACCATTTCTCTAAAAAGAAGCAGGTTGAAAATCAGATTCAGAACCTTGAACAGCAGTTTTCCAAAAAGCGGGAGGACGGCACGCGGATTCTCCGCGCTTTGCTGGCGGAAATCGTGGACTTTCGCTCGGAATTTGCACAAAGGGACGGAGAAAGTCAGCAGGTTTTGGATTTTCTGGAGCAGATTTCTCCGGAACAGTATATGCGCAAACTTTCCGCCGGCACCCGCCGCATTCGGATATAACGCCAAGGAGGGCTTGTCATGGACGCCAAATCAAGGATGAATTTTATAAACTCCGTCGCTAACGAGGGGAAAATCCCCTGTCCCATGTGTGGCGCGCTCAACGCTTCCGGCGTGGGGGTCTGTTCAGTCTGCGGGGCGTCATTGTCTCCGTCCGCCGCTCCGGTTTCCCAGTCCGCGCCGGACGCGGAACCGGCCAGCGTGTTCGCTTTGGGTCTCCCGTCGTGGGATTTGACGCCGCCTCAGGTGGCAATCTGGAGGAAAAAGAAATGACGGCTCCTCAAACTTATGCGGAATGGTCCGCCCTGCTGGAGCGCTTCCAGAGACGTGAGAAAGACGAGGAAACCTTGGACGCCATGAGGCGCGGGACTGTGGCGTGGCAGTCCGGCGTGGCGGAGCGCTTTTCCAAAAAGCTCATTGACGCCGTCAACGCTCGGATGAATGCCGCTTCCGACCGTTTCCAGCGTGACCTCAGTCACGCGCGGGGTTCTGACGGCGAGGTGGTTCGTGCGCTTCTGGCCTTACGCCGTGAGATGTCATTTTTATACAGCGCCGTCTCCCTGCCCGCTTTGCCGGAACGGGAGCGGACGCAGTACGCCGCTTTGGTGCGGGAGCAGGCGGACAATATGCAAAAGTCTCTGGAAGACTCCGCCCGTACAGACCGCTCCGGCAAAATGGCAAGTCTGGTCAGAAATAACAAAGTCAATGCTTTTTAAAAAACATTGGCTGTCCATTGCGGCAATTGCTGCGGGAGGCTGATTTTATGAGCGACACCATCACAAGCAAAGAACTGATTAAACGATACTCCATCGCGCGAATCCCCTTTATCGCAATCAACACCATCGAACGCGACCGCACACTTGACCTTTTGAAAGAGATTTCAGAAGAGGTTCAGCTTCCCTTTTACGTCCATACCCTCTCCAAAGGCGTTTACGACCTGAAAACTCAGAAAAACGTCTGCGAAGACCGTTCCATCTATAGTGCCATTGACTATATGACGGAACAAATGAAACGGAGGCAGTACCTGACGTTAGTCCTTACAGAGGTTCCCGACCTGAGCGGCGACAACAGCGACGCAAAGCAGATTCTCGCTTTGGTCAATCTTGCCAACGAATCCGGGGGCATGGTGATTATCCTGACCAACAACGCCGTGTGGAACCAGCTCCAGCGTCAGGGCATGGTCGTCAAAATCGACTTGCCCAACGAGGATGAGATGTACGGCATTATTAAGGAGTACATCGACGACTACCGCACCCAGATTCCCATTGAGTGGGATAACTCGGATATCCGGGAGGCGGCGTCCACGTTGGCCGGCGTCACCCGGATTGAGGCCGAAAACGTCATCGCCGCCCTCATCGCTAACAAGCGTATCCGGAAATCGGATATGGACGAAATCCGCTACGCCAAAGACCGCTTATTCTCGGACATTTCCGGCTTGGAAAAAATCGACGTGGACGACAATGTGAAGGATGTGGGCGGCCTTGCGGGTCTGCGAAAATGGCTCGACGAGAAAAGAGAGCTTCTCACGCCGGAAAAGCGCGACCTGCTCCGCTCCAAAGGACTTCAGCCCCCCAGAGGTATCCTTCTGGTCGGCGTGCCCGGGTGCGGAAAATCCCTTTCCGCCAAGTCTATTTCCGCAAACTGGAAACTTCCCCTTTACCGCCTCGACTTCGCCACCGTCCAAGGCAGTTATGTAGGCCAGTCGGAACAGCAACTCAAAGACGCTCTTACCACAGCCGAAAATGTCTCTCCGTGTATTTTGTGGATTGACGAAATCGAAAAAGGCCTTTCCGGCGCGACAGGCGGAGCCAATGACGGCGGCGTTTCCACCCGCATGGTCGGACAGTTCCTTTTCTGGATGCAGGAATGTAAAAAACAAGTGTTCGTTGTGGCAACCGCGAACGATGTTTCTATGTTGCCGTCCGAACTGTTGCGCCGTGGTCGTTTTGACGAACTGTTTTTTGTAGACCTCCCAACTGCCGATGAGCGCCGGGATATTATCTCCCTGTATATGCGCAAATACTTGAATCTGGATTTCTCTGGAAGTTTCGCCGACCGTATCGTGGAAATCAGCGACGGCTTTACCGGTGCCGATTTGGAATCCACTATCCGGGATTTGGCCTATCGCTCGATTGCAAATCCAAACTTTACCCTCAGTGAAGAAGAAGTTCTCTCATCCTTTAACAACGTAGTCCCGTTGTCCCAAACCAGCCCGGAGAAGGTGGAAGCCATCCGGGATTGGGGAAAGGAACGGGCGGTACCCGCCTCCGGCAAACCAATTGGCGGAGAGGAACTGAACCGCAGAAAGAACGCTCCCAGAACCCGCAAGGTCTTGGTCTAAGACGGAAAAGCGGCGGAGTGGAACGCTACCAGAAATCGCCACAGCAAAAGAAGACAGGCCGGAATCAGCGGATTTAGTTTCCGCTGATTCCGCACATGACAAACGGAGGTATCGAGGATATGAATGGACAGGTTTCCATTACGGTAAAAAACGCCAGCATTTTTTCCCGTTTTTATACGTTTTTGTGGTTTATCAACATTTTCAGAAAGATGTCTGTGGACGCCTATATCGACAGCCCCAACGCCAAGCCCCAGCGTCTCAAGGCGCGGAAAGAGCCGTACTTGATTGATTTGACCCCCGGCGCTCATATGATTGTGTTCGCTGACCCCACGGCAGGCGAAAAACGGCTCAACCGTTATTTGTCCGGTGCCTTTGCGGGGTTTAGTCTGGGGCTGGTCGGCGGTATGCAAAGCGCGTTTGACTTGGGTTCCTCGATGGGCGATGCGTTCGCCGGAAACCGCGCTCAGGATAACACCGCCCAGTTCTTTATTCAGGAGGGAAAGGTCGTAAAGTTGCAGGTACAGCCGAAAATGAACGGAAGCGTGAACATTCAATATCTGTAAGAGATATCGTCTGTTCGTTTCGACAGGCGAAAGCGCGTCTTTCACAACATGCAGGGAGGTAATGGAGAATGCCACGGCCTATGCTGAAAACGCCCCAGCAAATCGAAAGCCAGTCTCCGCTCAGCACCACGCGTCCCAAAGAGGACTCCCAGCGGAAAACGCAGATGGATAAAATGAAGCTGGCGCGGCTACTGCGCAAAAAGCGCTCACCCGAATATATGGAGGCCATGCGCCAGTTGGACGCTGGCGGACATGTCCATAATCAGGAGAAAGTAAACCGTATTCTCCATGTCATCCGGGAGGAGTTCCCGGAAGTGGAGCTTCACGATATACTTTTGGGCTTTGTCTCCGTCTGCTACTTGGGCAAACCCTATGAAGTTCATACGCTGGATTTCAGTGGACAGATTATCCACCATTATAAAGTCGGCGAAATTCTCCCGAACGGCATGGAGAAGGCGCGTGGCATTGCGCTCAGGGGCGGATATGAGTTTATCGAGGTCTATACGGACTGTTGCCGCGCCGTCAGCGCAAACGGAAGCGTTGCCGTCATCTCCTGCTGAACGAAAGCCCGTCGCGGACAAGATAGGGAGGATTGCAAGATGAACGCGAAAACCGGACGCAACCCACGCGGAAAAGACCATAGCGTTTTGATTCTCGCGGGCATGATGTGCGCGGCTCTGCTCTTGGGCATATTGGTTCGATACGTCCGCGCCAATACGCCCGCCGTATCGCATGTCCCGCAAGGTGATGATGTCGTCCGGGTTGCGCCTGATTCCTACGCCTCCGCAGATAACGCGGAATTTATGCCCGGCGGCGCAGACACGGATAAGCAGTCCGTCACGCCTGCCGAACGCCCCTCTACCGGGGACGCGTTTCTGGATTTCGTCAACGGTTGCGCGGATTGGGACTTTGAAATAGAGGACTTCCAAAGTTTTGATAAGCAAAAGTATATCTATGCAATCAATGCCATCTACGCCCACGCGGGCAGGCGGTTTGGAGACCGAAATAAAGACCTGCGGGACTATTACGAGCGGTTCGACTGGTATCAGCCGACGATTGACGGAAACGATTTCCGCGAATCCTACCTGAACGGTCATGAAGTCACCAATCTTTACAGATTGCTTGATTATGCTGTCAGAGCCGGGTTCCGCAGTGTCTCGGAGGAGGACAAGCAACTGAACGCTTTTATAGCTTCGTGTGAAACGACCTATTTTGATATCTCCGACCTGTCGAAAATGGACGCGGACATGACCTTTCTTGCATGGAACGCCATTTACGCAAAATCCGGCTGGAGCTTTGAGAGCGACTATCTCCGCGCCTTCTTTTCCCGGTTCGACTGGTATCAGCCGGAATACAACAAGGAGAACTTCCATGAGGGGCTTTTGAACGAATACCAGAAATTCAACCGCGCCCTCGTCCACCGTTATGACGAAGAAAAAGAGTATGCCCACGCCTACGGCGAAATAGAACAGTACGAGCAATTCCACCTGTAACGCGAAATCCCCCTTTTCAGGGGGATTTCTTTATAATTTGCTTTCTTGGGGACTCAGACGCATAAGCTGCACGCTGTCCACTGGTAAAATGTACAGGTTATCTTGCGAAACGGCGGCGGCAAGAAATCCCATGTCCAGTTGACTGTGGCAAAGCCAATCCCCCGTCTTTCGGGAAGCCATGTGAATCAATCGGCTGTCTCTATCCAGAATCCAGAGATAGTTATCGCTTTCCAATGTAATCAAGCCCGCGCCGCTGGCCGGGTCGTTCAGGAAGCGGAGGCTCCGCCACAGATGAGGCGCGTATAGAAACGTAACCGCACGGGCGAAAACCCCGGCCGGGGTACGGATAAATACCGGTTTCTCATGGCGCATGTCGCGCCACGTCAGGGAATGGCGGCGCTTATCTTCCAGCAACGCCCGCCAAAGTTCGTCGGGCGTCCCGGTTTCCCGCTCGCTTCTCCACTTCCATGTCCGCGTGTCCCAGATATGCCGGATTCCGCCGGAAACCAAAATCACCGCCTCCTCATCCTCGGAAGCGCGGAACGGACGGCTGTCCATATCCTGCGGGTAAATAGGCTGTACGCGGGATTCCGCTAACAGTTCCCCGACCCCCTTTTCCCTGTCGAGACGGTAGACGCGGACAATGGACACAGCCCGATAATGGTAGTACAGCGCCAGCCAGCCGTTTTTTACCGACATGCACGCCAGCAAGGGTTCTCTTTCGCCTTTGGCGAACGCGCCGACGGGCAGACGACCGTCTTGGGACGGCTCAAAGGGCGCGCTGAATGTGGTCAATTCCCGTTTCAGGATGTTCAGATTATAGAGCGCGGCGTATTTCGAGCGCGTCATATCGTACTTGGGGAGCGGCACGGCGTCCGGGTATTCGTTGGGCATGTCGTAACAAAGGGCGGTGTCGTCCTCTTGACAAATCAGCAGGCGGCGTCCGTCCGGGGAAAAACGGACTTGCGCGGCGGGAATTTCCAGACGCGTCAAGCGAACGCCTTCCGCCAAATCCGTCAAGTCGATAAAGCGCCCTTCCACCAAAATGGCCGCTGTCCGCCCGTGACGGAATGCCTTCACGGACGTTCCCAGCGGGTAGCACACATCCGTATGGCAGGCTTTGCCGCCCTCGTGATACCATATCAGCGTATGCTCGTCGTATCCCGCCGCGTCTGCCTCCCGAAATTCCAGTTCCGTCAGCGACTCCTTTGCGCCATTGCTTATCAGCTTCAATTCCGGACAGGGCTTTCTCGACAACTCCTCCAGCGTCCGCCCCGTGTACAGGAACGTCACCCGGAAATGCTCAAAGCGCACGACCAGTTTTCGCCTCTCCGTCCAATACAGAAACACCGCGCCGCTTTCCGGGTTCTCCACAATACGCTCAATCCCCGTATGGGAACGCGTGTGCCAGTCGTACAGGCGGATTTTGTCGCTCTTCATGACCGCAATGACGCCCTCATCGCTCAAAGCCGCCTCCGAATTGGAAGCCCCCGGCAGATACATGCCGTCGATTTGATTCCGCGCCTCGTCGGGACAGTGGATTTCCAAATAGGCCGCATGTCCCGCCGCCCACAGGGTCGACGCCGCCTCGGGATACTCCCGCACGTAGGAGGGGAGAAATCCGCCCTCCGGGTACGCACGAAACAGGAAGTCCCAGCGCCGCAGACAGTCCCGGATGATAAGCAGTTTCGAGTTTCCCGGGCAAAGGCGCAACACCTCGCCCAGTTCCACACGCAGGCGGGCGTATTCTCCGGCGCGGATGTAGGCGTCAATGACCAACAAATCCTCAAACATGCCGACTGTCGCGTACGGGTCGCCCGATTGGCGCAGAAGCGGATACAATTCCGCCACGCGTCGATAGTTTGGCGTCGCGGTCTGGCGGTATTGCGCGGGCTTCCGTTCGGGATTGTCCAGCGGAAAGAAAACGTCCTGTTTCAGGAAAAAGCCCGTTATGTTTTTGAGCAGGTACGCCATATCCTCCTTACGTCGAACAAACCTGCGCACGCTCTCTTTCAACAACGTGTTGCGGAAACGGAACAACGACCCGCTTTGGCTTTCACTCTCGACACAGAACACGCCCAGCATGGGGAAAATACGCGCCCAGTGCGCGTAAATTGTCAGGGCAAAGTCTAAAACTACATAATGTTGGTTGCGCGCCACGTCTTCCCTGACACGCTCGTCGCGTTCCAGCAGAAGCAACAACTCCTCCTCGCTCAGTCCGTTGGAACTCAAAGCGATATATCCCAAAGTCCGGCGGAACATCCGTCTTTGCACATCGTCGATAAACTCGTCCAGATACTTCAGCAGAAATTCCGTCATTTCCTCTACGTCGGACGGATATGGGGAAATTTCGGGCGGGGCGTCAAAACTCCGGAACTTTCGGAAAGCGAAATATTGCGTCAGTTGCGTCAGATACAGCGGCGTCACGCACCGCCCCTTCGGAATGAACTGGCGCGAGAACTCCTTTTGATTCCCTTCGCTTAACTTGATTCCATCCCGCGCAAGCATTTGGAAAAGCAGGTCGTCTACCGTTTTCCAATCCGCCAGCGGTTCCAGACGCATGAGCTTGACGGAAACGCCTTTCGGCGCGTCCCCTTGCGCGCTGACTACCACGAACGTTATCCAATCGGGCAGACGCAGAGAAAAAAGTGTCCGTTTCTGTGCGTTGATGTCCGCCACGGCTTCCAGCGAATCCAGCACGGCGGTGATTTCCATGCCTTTTTTGGGGCGCGCATTGGCAAGCGCGGTTTCTAAGAGGGTAATCGGGTCGTCTGTTTCCGGCGCGGCTCCCGGTTCAATCCCCATTTCCCGGAGTTGGAAAAGAAAACTCTCCGCGATTTGCTCCATCGAACGCCCGGAGGCTTGCACGTCCGCAAATACGCCGATAGCGTTCCCCCGGTTCTCGTGAACCCACGCTTTCAGCAGAGCCGTTTTCCCGGTTCCCTGTTCCCCGGTCACAAAGACGATTTTTCCCCGGTTTTCCTGTACATAAGCCGAAAAACGCCCCTTCCGGTTGTCAAAATCCAGATATTCGCCAGAAGCCCGCGAGAGTTCCGCGTCCACTTTGCGTTGTTCGCGTTGCGCCGGACTTATCAGCCGTTCCGCCTTCTCCACGTCCTGTATACGCTGTTCAATCACGCCAAGCAGAAACTCACGCGCTCGCGCAAGATAGCGCTTTTCCGCGTCTATCGGAATCAGCGGCGCGGAGCCGGACAGTTGCGCGGACTGCTTCAGACGTTCCCGCAGTTCCTCCGCGCCGAAACCGTATTCCGGCGGTTCTTCCGGCTTATCGAAATCCCGCAGGAACACCAGCGTGTTTTGTCTCGCGTCACCGGCGAGGAAAAGTCCCTTCCAAATTTCCAGTTCCGTCGCCGACGCCCCGTAAGGCAGTTGCCGCGTGGCCTCCGCGATGTCCGAAAGATTCGGAATTTCCGCGATATTCGGAATTTCCGGGAAAATGCGGTCAGCCGCCGGAAATAAAATGCCCATGAGCCGCTTTTCGTCCGCTCTTTCCCGCTTCTTCTCGGCTTCTGTTTCCGCCCGTCTCGGACGCAGAACCATTGGATTCCCCGCCGCGTTTTCATTCTCCCAATACCACGCTTTGAGTTCCTCGCGTTCCGATTCGGGAGCCTCCACGGCCTGATAAAGCCTGTCCCAGTCCTCCCGGGAAATCTGACCGGGCAGAAACCTTGAACCGTAACGCCCGCTATGCAGTACAAGGAAATTGAGCGTCGGGGAAATTCGCTGACAACGTTCGATTTCGTCCAGACAAATGTCCATTGTGCGGCGATTGTTCCCGTCCTCATCGGATACGCCCCAGCGCAAATCCACTGCCCGAAAGAAAAATCCGCGCTTTCTGCAATACTCCCGCAACGCCGGATAAAGTTCACGCGCCATGTCGTCTCGTTCCTGCTCAAAACCTTTGAACGTGGAACTGATGAAAATACGAATGACCCGGTTCAGGTTTTCCATAGCGTTTTTCACCTCGTTTTCGGTTTATGCTTTTTCGTCCGGTAGCAACGCAGGCGGGAGACAAGCAGGAACAGTCCCCGCGAGAGGTTTACGGACACCAGCAACGCCAGCGCTACTATCAGCAAAATGCGGAACGGCTCCCAGAAGTCGCGCAGCGGAGACACGTCAGACTGTGGAATTGAGAGAACAAAAGCGAATGCGGGCAGAACCGAAAGGGCTTCAAAGAACAAAAGTTGCCACGTTCCGAAATTTTCGGGCAGGTAAAGCTTCCAGTAATCCGGGAGTTGAGTTTGCGTCGACGCAGATTTCCCCTCCCGGCGTTCCCCGGATTGCGCGAAGTATCGCTCGTCGTGTTCCTCCGTCCTCGGCAGTGAGAGGATAATCGTGCTAAGCAGTACGCAGGCCGTGAGAAGCATTCCGTCCAACATCAGAGCGCATTCCATCAGGACGTGAATGGTCGCCATGCTTGGCAGAGGCACGCCCAGTAGTTTTAGAAATCCGGCAAGAATTATCAGTGCCGGATTGCACAGCATGAACAAAACGCCGTATTTCATCACGCGGTAAAGCCTCGGCATACTTTGATACCGTTTCAAGGTTTTTTTCAGCCTCTTGGAAAAGTCAGGCTCTCCCGGCCGCGGACTCTGATTTCGATTCATCGCAAGCCTCCTTTGTTTCGCCATGCGCGTTGGCGGCGGACATTTCCGTTTGTCGGTTTGCAAATCGGTTGAAAGACCGTAATGCCGCTCCTTCGCGCGTCCGTTGACAATCCAATACCGTTATCATCATATCAGGCGTTTGAGACTTTGTAAAGCCTGATTTCTCATTTTTGGAAAATTCGGTTGCATAACGCTGGGAAGTGTGGTAAACTGTCGGGAAATGGCGAAAGCGGAACACATTCAAATATTCAGGAAAAGAAGTGATAAAATGAAACGTAGAAAGGCCTTGTTACTGATGCTCAAAGCGGGCGCGCTCATGCTCGCGCTGACCATAGCCTATGTTCTTCTGATGGGGATTTTTGGGCGTGTCTCCATCGCGCTTTTGGACTATTCCGGGAAATTTCACTGGATTGTCTACCTCGTTCTTCTCCTTGCGCTCATTTCCTTTGCCTATCAGCTTTTTCAACACGGAAAAGCCGCTTATCAGGACTGGATTTCTTTTCGGAAAACCGGAAAGGCGGGAAACTGGCGGGTTCAGATTTTGCGCTATCCTAACTTGGCTTTCGCGTTTCTATGGCTGTTGATTCTTTTTCTTGCGGGAGTGTTTTTCGCGCTGGGCGGCATGCCTCCACTCCCGGAGCGGTCGCGGTTCCTTCTGCGGGACTTGTCGGGAGGGCTTGCCATTCTGTCCCTTATTGAGCTGTTCGCGTGGGATTCGCTGGTCAGCGATTTGAAACTTCTGTGCCACGCCGCCAACGGCGGGAAAGTCAAGTGGCTGTTTCGTTATACCAACTTGACCGCCGCCGCGTTTTTGCTCTCCTCTTCCGCGTTTTACTTCATCGCTACGAAACTTTGCCGCCATTTGAACGCTTTCCCCCATCTCCGCCACGCGCTCCTGTTGATACGATTTGTCCCTATCGGGCTGGCCATGCTCTATACGGTGCTGAAAGACGAGTGGCAGAACTTCAAGGAAAAATATCTGGACGCTTTTCTTAAGCCGAACGGCGAGGAAAAAACATATTGGAATCAGCAGGGAACGCCGCGCCAAAGTGCCGATTCCGATTCCAAGGCACAGTCGGAGGCAGGCTTCTCGATATACCGTGTACGCGAATTTCTACAGGAACTCTCGCAAGACGGACACGCCCAAGGCCGAAAGCCGTTCGTTACGCCGACATTCGCGTTTTTGGCCGCTTACGCGATACTGGTTCTTCTGTTCAGTTTCCCCATTATCACGGACATTGTCCGCAACATCTGGAATCTGGGCGTGGGAATGTTTGGCGGATTGTACGCCGTGATTTTCGGACAGAACTCCGACGCGGCGGTAACAAGCTATCAGGTTGCGCAGAAGGCTTTTTTTGCCAACGCGCTGGATATGCTTTTACTGTTTTTCGTGAGCTGGGGCGTGTTTCTCGGACTGTCCTTTGTCTTATATTTGATTGTCAAGGTTCGCAGACAGCGCAAAAAGTATACTTTCCATCCCAGTGAGGAACCCCCGCCGGAAGATTCCGAACATAAGGAGGGCGATTGATTTGAGTAGCCGCGTTATCCGCGTTTTCATCAGCTCTACCTTTAAGAATTTTCACGATGAACGGGACAAACTCGCCTCGGAGGCGTTTTCAGAATTGGCGGAATTCTGTCAAAAGCGGGGCTTTTTTCTGCAAATGATTGATTTACGCTGGGGTGTGTCGCGGGAGGATTCCAACGAAGGCCTCACAATGGAAATCTGCCTCAACGAAATCCGGCGCTGCCAGGAAACTTCCCCAAAATTGAACTTCATGATTATGGCGGGCGAATCTTACGGTTCCAAACTGCTCCCCGCCATGATTTCCCCGGAAGAGTGGGATTTCCTGACCGCCGACCTGAGTGCCGAAACGCGGGAGGCACTTCTTTGCCGTTACGCTCGGGACGAGAACGACATGGGGCGGAATTATATCCTGCTGAATAAACAGGAATCCTTCCGCCGATTGTGTGAACTGTCGCGGATATGCGGCCTATTCAACTGTACAGAAACGGGACTCTCCTTTGTGGACGCGACTTTCGTGGACGCGGTTTTCACAACGCTGAGGGCGCGTCGATTTTTTAGCCTTTTCAGTGAAAAAGTCCGTGCGCTTCTCGCGTCGCAGGCTAAAAAGAAACGGCAACTTCCGCCGCATATCACGCGGCGTTCGCTGGAAAGATACGACCTTTCCGCGACGGAACAGGAAATTCGGAAAGGCTATTTTGATTTGCCGAACGATTCCCCGGCTTATCAAAATACCTTTATCATGATTAAGGAAGACATTTCCGAAGATACTAAAAAGTTGACGAAAGACCAGCAGGAAGACCGGCAAAGAGCCAAACTTTTGCGGGAAAGATTGGAAGCCAGCGTCACGGAAAATAAATTGTGTCCGCCCCGCCTTTGCGTCTATGACAAAGACAAGAATGTTTATGTTGACGCCGCGAAAGCGTTCTTGCAACACGCGATTCAAAATATCATCCAAGAATATCGGGAGGCACCCGAAGCCGGACGCGAAAGCGAACTTGACAAGGACATCCGCGAACATTATGTGTCGCTGGACGGACACGAAAAGATTGAGGCCTTTATCGGACAGAACGCCGGAAAAACAATTCTGCTGCTGGGAGAATCCGGGAGCGGAAAGAGTTGGTTTCTGAAACATTTTTCGTCCGATTCCAGTCGACGTGTCGCCGAGCTTTTTCTGGACGAACAGCCGACCGAATGCGCCTTTTCTTCCGCGCTGGCGTTCCTGACACGGGACTTGGAACGCTTGGGCGTTTTGCCGCCCCAGCCGCCCGGCGCGGCACACTCCAATCAGGACGCCGAATGGTTCGCCAAACGTCTGGAAGCGATTCAGCCCGGCGATAATTCGCTTTTCATTATCCTTGACTGCGTGGACAAGATTCAGGATTACAGAGACCCGGAAGGCCTGTTTTTCCGGGCGCGCCTTCCCGCTAACGTCACCCTGATTCTTACGGCGACTTCCGTTGACGATTTGGGGCTG
>JAFSOM010000255.1 GCA_017447005.1 Oscillibacter sp. | reverse complement strand
GGGCGGCGCCTCCTTTGGCACACCGCTTTGCCGCGCAAAGTGTACTTCAATTGGTACAGGAAGTACGCATGGTACGCTGAATTTCAAGTCTATCCACCGCAATTTGAAGAGATAACGTCCGTTTAGCGTAATCGTTATAGTTCGCCAATACGCCTTTCCGTGTTTGAAATCCTCATCTGCGGAAAATTGTGCGTGACAAACGGACAAAGCTGTGCTATAATGCCTGTAAGCGCTACGGTACTGTCGGCTGGCCCACTGGAAAAGGAGGACAGCACGGTGGAACAGCAGAAATTTACTATCCTGTACTGCTGTCTCAGCAATGAAGACGCACTGACATGATGATTGCCGGGGCAGGGCCTTTTCGGATTGCCAGAACGCTGGAAGCGGAGAAAATTCCGATTCCCAAGGCGGTTTACGCGCAACGCAACGGAAAGCCTCTGCCGGAAAAGCCGTATCTCTGGACAACGCAGACTTTCGTGTCGTTCCTGGAGCGCGTGGACTACACCGAATGCGCCTATGACTTTAAGACTTTTTCCAAGTCTTATAAGTTAAAGAAGCGTTATCATAACGCGCCGGAGAACATGGCGATTGTCCCGGACACGCAAGAAGCCATCGTGACGAGGGAACAGTTTGACCGGGTTCAGGAACTGCGGAAAAAATAAGCGACGCCGCACGAAAGCGGAGCGTCAGGGGCTGTTTTCCGGCCTGCTGGTGTGCGCCGACTGCGGGAGTAAGCTCTACTTTCACGCGCCGAATACCGTAAAGCCCGACAAAGACCACTATCTTTGCTCCCGGTATAAAAGCGGTCGCGGCGAATGCTCCTGCCACTATATCCGCGAGGCCGCTTTGCGGTCGGTCGTACTGGAACGCATTCGCGCCGTAATCTTGACCGCTTTGTCGCCCTGACGCGAAAGTACGTTGACATCCCCGAACTGACGCCCACGATTGTGAATGAGTTCGTCAAGAAGATTGTCGTGTACGAGCATTCCGGCGTCGCCAGAAGCCGGACGCAGGGAATCCGCATTGTTTTCAACTTTCTGGATGAAATGGAGTATCCGGCGCGGGAAAACGAGGAAACCGCTACGAAAGCCATCGAAACCGCTCAAAACACGGTTATCGTAGGCTGCGGAGGGAAATGAGCAACGGCGGGAGGTATCTCGCCTCATGAAAGGCAGTTTCCTTATCGCATTTTACCATTGCTCCATAGCGTTTCAGCAGGGTGTGAGGTTGCAAAGATTATTTTTTGCAAGTCCTAAATTTCACAAAATTTTTCCCGCCGTACAAAGCGCACGACGGGATTTTTGCGCGATTCAGAGTAACAGCGAGGCGGGAAGGGCGTTTTCCTTACTCTCTTTGATTTTCCCAGACGTTCTCATGTCTCCCACATATTTCATGGGCAACGGCGCGGAAGTCACGAAGCGCAGACGCTCCTTGAACTCCTCGACGCGTCCCGGGGGAAACATCGCGTAAACGGTCGCTCTTGCGCCGTAGTCCGTTTTGGAGACCTGACCGCCGCACAAGTCAATTTCCCGTTGGAGCGGTTCCAGCGCCGCATAGGGGCACGGGATTTCCCAGCATGACCAGAAACTGACCAGCGCGACGCCCGCCGCGTCCAGCGTATTTTTCGCGGCTTGGAGGTAGGCGCGGGACAGTCCGCCCGTACCCAGCAGTACGCCGCCGAAATAGCGCGTCACCACGCAACAGGCATTCGTCACGCCGCGCCACTGGAATACGCTTAATATAGGTTTCCCGGCGGTACCCTGCGGTTCGCCGTCGTCGGAATAGCGCACGATGTTTCCGTCGTGAATCGCGTAGGCCCAGCAGTTATGACGGGCGTCATGGTAGCGTTTCCGGGTTTCCTCGATACGTTGCCGCGCCTCCTCCTCGCTGTCCGTGCGCCAGATATGCCCGATGAAACGGGAGCGTTTTTCCGTGAACTCCGTCTCCGCCTCCTGATACGGCGCGAGAAAATCTTCCTCCGCGCTCATACGTCGCCTCCTTCCTGATTGTTTTCGCCGTCCGTCGTTCCCGCGCCGGATTCCGCCGCGTCTCTTTCGGCGGGTTTCGTTACGTCTCCGGATTCTCCGTCGGATTCGGTCAGATACGCCCGGATTTGTCCGAGTACGGCGGGGCCGCATAACGCCTTGACCGCGATTCCGCCGGATTCGTATTCCACGCTTTCTACGGACGCTTCCCGGTAGAGCGTATCCAGTAAGCCGCCTTTGTCGTATGGGAGAAACGCCGTCACGCGCCGGATTCCGGGGTCAAGACGCTTGGCAATCATGTCGAGCAGTTCGGCGACGCCCTCTCCGGTACGCGCCGACAACAGACAGATGTCCTCGCCGTGCGGCGTAATTTCTCCCGGCGGGAGTTTGTCGCATTTGTTATAGACGTTAATCCGGGGCAGTTCGCCCGCGCCCAACTCCGCAATCAACGCCTCCACTACGTCCGCCTGACGCCGCCATTCGGGGTTTGATACGTCGATGACGTGCAATAGTATATCGGCGTACTCCAACTCTTCCAGCGTGGCGCGGAACGCCTCCACCAACTGATGAGGCAGTTTCCGGATAAATCCCACGGTATCGCTGACGACGACGTTTAGCGTATCGCTGACGGCTAACAGGCGCGTGGTAGTGTCGAGCGTATCGAAAAGGCGGTCATTGGCGGGTATCGCGGCCCCGGTCAGACGGTTCAGGAGCGTGGACTTCCCCGCGTTCGTATAGCCCACAATCGCCGCCACGGGAATTTCGCGTTTCTCCCGCGTCCGGCGTTGCGTACCGCGTACCCGGCGCACGTCCTCCAAATCCGCTTTGAGCTTGTCGATTTTGCGTCGGATGTGGCGTCGGTCGGTCTCCAACTGCGTTTCGCCGGGGCCTTTGGAGCCAATCGGCCCGCGTCCGCTCGTACCCGCTTGGCGTTCCAAATGCGTCCACATGCCCGTTAAGCGCGGCAACAGATAACGGTACTGCGCTAACTCGACTTGCAAGCGTCCTTCCCGCGTCCGGGCGCGCTGGGCGAAGATGTCCAGTATCAGCCCGCAACGGTCAAGGACTTGAATTTTTAGCGCCTCGGTTAGTACGCGCATTTGCGACGGCGATAAATCGTTATCAAAGATAACCATCGTCGCGCCGACGTTCTCACACCATTGCTTGACTTCCTCAACCTTGCCCTCGCCGATAAACGTCCGGGGGTCAGGCGACGGACGATTTTGCAAGAGGATTCCCTCCACGCTTCCTCCGGCGGTCTCGACCAGCGCGGAAAGCTCGTCCATGCTCTCATCGTCGGAACTCTCGTCGCGGCCCAATACCGGGGAATTTAGGCCCACTAAAACCACTTTGTCCCGGATTTCAACGTTATTTTCGTTTTCCGTCATGCAATCCCTCCCTGTTTGATTTTCTCCGCGCCCGTTTCTCCGCCGTCAATCCGTCTCGGGGATGAGCGTCACGCGGAAACGGAACCCGGTTTCGTTGAAGCGGTATTCGTCCAGCATACGCGGGCCGCAACTCTCGGAGCCGATGCCGTCCTGCTTGTAGTCGACGCATAACACGGTATGATCCGGCTGATAGCGGCCAATTTCAAAGTTATGCGCCGCGCCCGCCAATTCCTCCTGCGTGTAGGGCGAAACGTTGAAGCTGAACGGCGTCCCGCTGACGACATGCAGACGGCGTCCGGCGCCGCTGACCGTCAGGTAGTCGCAACCGTAATGACTGCCGTTCTCCTGCGGGCGTAGATAGTCCTCGTGCATATCGGCGACGGCAGCGGAGTACAGGCCGTAACTCGACGCCCGGCGCTTGTCCGAGTAACTCTCCATGGGGCCGTAGGCGCAGTAGCGGACTTGATTCAGCGTCGGCGGAAGGAAGAGCCGTAAGCCGAAGCGCGGGAGTTCGGGGAAGTCCGGATTCCGTTTCACGCGCATGTCGACGCTTATCGCGCCGTCGGGACGGACAAGCCATTCCGTTTCGATGTCCATGAAACGCTGTACCCACGACGCCGAAAGCGATTGCGTCGCGTGAAGAGCGACGGCGCCGTCGCGGACTTCCCAGCGGGTATCGTAAGCGCGGGTAACGGCCCGGTTATAACCAGCGGCGAGCCACGCCAGTTTACGCGAATCGTTCGGGTCAAGCGAGGAATCGTTATCCGTGGGGGCGCGCCAGACATTGAGTTCCATAGACCTGTTGAGCCATTCCGCGCCGTCAAGGAACAGTCGCGTAAACAATCCCGTGCGGCGGTCGAACGTGTAGCGCAAGCGTTCATTTTCGACAGTCAGCGTGTCGGGAGAATCCGTTACGCGCCGGAAGTCCGGTTCCTTATAAAAATCCGCGACGCTCAACGGGGACGTTTCCGCGCAGGGCTTTTCGAGCAGCCGGACGGCGGTTTGATTGCGGTTATCCGGGCCGTTGAGGGGGAGTTCGTCGAAGCCTAAGGGGAATCCGGCGGGACGTAACACGGTCTGACGGCGCAGGAACGACAGAATTTTGAGCGTATGTTTCCCCGCCGACAGTTCCGGGAGCGTCAGCGTCGTGACGCCTTCCGTATGCGGTTCGATACGCGGCGCGTCCAGCGTCCCCGACGCCATTACGACGCCGTCGCGGAGCAATTCCCACTCCAAGAACAGATACTCGTCCAGATTCGTGAAGTCCAGATAGTTCCGTAACGTCAGTTTCCCGCTCTCCTGTTCGTAGGATACCACGCGCACGGGGCGGCATACGTTTTTATACTCCAACAGTCCCGTATGCGGTCTCCGGTCGGGATACACCATGCCGTCCATACAGAAATTGCCGTCGTGCGGGTTCTCATTATGGTCGCCGCCGTAAAGATACATGGGCTTTCCGCTGACGCTACAAAAGGCGGGAAGCGGTAAATCCTCGTCAATTTCGTCCATCCCGTCATAAATCGCGTGGTCGCACCACTCCCAGATGAACCCGCCGCACATCACGGGACTGCTCTCAATGAGCTTGAAATAGTCCTCCAAATCGCCCGGCCCGTTGCCCATGGCGTGCGCGTACTCGCACATGATAAAGGGCTTGTCGGGGTCGTTCGCTAAATAATCCTTCACTTCCTGATAGGACGGGTACATCCTGCTGTACAAGTCCAGATTGGAGAAGTCATACTTGCGCTTGTGGCTGTGATGAATCGCGCTTTCGTAGTGGGTCAGGCGCGACGGGTCAAAACGTTTTGTCCACGCTAACGCCTCCTCAAAGCAACAGCCGTATGCGCACTCGTTGCCCATCGACCATATCACCACGCACGGGCGATTTTTGTCGCGCTGTACGCACAACGCCACGCGGTCAACGGTGGCCTCGATAAAGTCGGGGTTATCGGCAAAGAGTTCGTTCCAGCGCTCCTCATGCGCGGCGACGTTGTTATTGTCGGGGCAGTAGGTCGATTGCGCGCCGTGACTTTCGCAGTCGGCCTCGGCGATAAGATAAAAGCCGTACTCGTCGCACAGTTGCGGGAACCATGGCGCGTTGGGATAGTGGCTCGTGCGGATAGCGTTGATGTTATGCCGTCGCATAAGCTCCAAATCGCGTTTCGCCTGCTCCATGCTGATAGTATAACCCGTTACCGGGTCGCTGTCGTGACGGTTCATGCCGCGAAATTTTATCGGCGCGTTGTTCAACAATACCTGACAGTTTTCCACGCGGATTTCCCGAAAGCCCACGCGGTCAACGATAACTTCCCCGGGCGCCTCCATGGTCAGCGTATACAGATACGGCGTCTCGGCAGTCCAGCGTTGGATGTTCGCCACGCTGATTTCCGCCGCCTGTTGATAGCCGTCCGCGTCCGTGATGTCGTGCAATAAGCCTTCCCCGACGGTATGCCCGTCGGCGTCGGAGAGCGTCAGCTTTACCGGGACGGCCTCATGAAAATATTTCACCCGGACATTCAGAATCCCGTTCGGGCCGTCCAGTTTCGGCGCGGCGAAATAGTCCAGTATTGCGTTTTCGGGACGCTTCAAAATATACACGTCGCGGAAAATGCCGCTCATGCGGAACTTGTCTTGGTCCTCCAGATAACTCCCGTCGCACCACTTCAATACCAGAACCGCCAGACGGTTTTCGCCGTCCTTTAGATAGCGCGTCACGTCAAATTCTGCGGGGGAGTGCGATACCTGACTATAGCCGACAAATTCGCCGTTTAACCAGACGTAACAGCACGAATCGACGCCCTCGAACGTCAGATAGGCGCAAGGCGCGGCGGGGTCGACGCGGTACTCGAAATCCCGTACATACGCCCCGCAAGGGTTCTCATACGGCACATAGGGCGGGTCAACCGGGAACGGGTAGCGGAAGTTCGTATACTGATTGCGGTCATAGCCCTGCGTCTGCCAGCACGACGGCACGGGCATTTCCCGGAAGGCGGCTACATCGGCGTCCGTCTCGTAGAACGCGCCTTTGATGACGTCGTTAAACTTGGACGTGCTGCCGCTGACGGCGGGAGAACCGGCGTAGCGGTAAAGGAACGTAACGATCTGTCCGCGGGTGCAGACCCCGTCAGGATCGAACGAAGTCGGCGTTGCGCCCTTGGTGATGCCCTTTTCGAGTGCCCACATCACGGGTTTGTAGTAGTAAGCGTCGGTCATCATGTCGGTGAACGAAACGCCGGACGGCGCGGGTTCGGGACTTCCGGCGGCTCTCCACAGGAACGTCACGACCTGAGCGCGTGATACGAGCTCGTCCGGACCGAACGTGG
>JAFSOM010000254.1 GCA_017447005.1 Oscillibacter sp. | reverse complement strand
CGAACACGGCCTCGGTATGTCCCTCGGTCATAACGCCGTCCGCGACAGCCTGAAGGCCAAGACCGAAAGCCTTATCGCGCAACCTCAAACCCGTCCGGAACTGAAGGAAGCCGCCCAAAAGTGGCTCGACACCTACGCCGACGGTTCCGCCAACGGCGACGCCACCGACGCCTATATCGCCGCGCTCATGGCGAATATCTCCACGCTTGACGAGACCATCCCGTTCTTTGGTTCTGACGCCGCAAAGCAACATTTTGGCGCGGACAAGGCCGCCGAAATGCTCAAACACGCCGAAGAGCGTAAAGCCAAGGGCGAAAAGTTCTGCGACTGCTCCGCCTGCTCCCTCGTGGCGGAAATCCTCGAAAAGAAGGAGTTCCTCCGCAAGAAGTCCTTCTGGATTTTCGGCGGCGACGGCTGGGCCTATGACATCGGTTACGGCGGCGTTGACCACGTCCTCGCCTCCGGTAACGACGTGAATATTTTCGTGTTCGATACCGAAGTCTACTCCAATACGGGCGGACAGGCGTCCAAGGCGTCCAATATCGGACAGGTCGCGCAATTCGCCGCCGCCGGTAAGGAAATCAAGAAGAAATCCCTCGCCGAAATCGCCATCTCCTACGGCTATATCTACGTCGCGCAAATCGCCATGGGCGCCAATATGGCCCAGACCCTCAAAGCCATTCAGGAAGCGGAAGCGTATCCCGGCCCGTCCCTGATTATCGGCTACGCCCCGTGCGAAATGCACTCCATCAAGGGCGGCATGACGAATTGCCAGTCCGAGATGAAGAAGGCCGTTGAGTGCGGTTACTGGAACCTGTTCCGGTTCAATCCCGCCGCCGACGGCGCCAAGTTCACCATCGACAGCAAGGAACCCAAGGAAGACGGCTACCGCTCCTTCCTGATGAACGAGGCCCGTTACAGCCGCCTGACCCGCGAGTTCCCCGACCGCGCCGAGGCTCTGTTCGAGAAGAACGAAAAGACCGCTATGGACCGCTATCAGCACCTGCTCAAGCTCAAAGAGATGTACGCGTAAGACGGCTTGACCGTTATCAGCGCCTCTCCAAGCGTAAGGAGATGTACGCGTAAGCGATACCGTAACGCTACGGTAGCCATACGCAAGCGCGATACTGTCCCGTAAAAACGAACGCTCCCCCGGATTCGCGTCCGGGGGAGTTTTCGTTTATGTTAATGGATGTACTTTAGCATTTGGACAAGATAGCCTCCATCCGGCGCGTCAAGGTAACGGCGATTGAAAGCGCGGAAGCGGTTGGTACGATAGAAATCCAGCAATTTGGGAGTGTCCGCGCATTCCAGATAAACGAACTTCCCGCCGAGGTCAAAGAGAATGCGTTCTACCTTGTCACAGGCCAGCGCGAGCAGTTCGCCGCCAGAAATCAGACGGTTGACGCCGTTCGTGTAATTTTTCCCGAGTTGCGCAATCAGGGGCGCGGCGAGTACGTGTTCCTTGATTCGCTCGTCGTATACGGCGAACTTCTCAACCCGTTTCCGCATGGTAGCCGAAAGCGTGGCGGTATCCATCGTCAGCGGCTTATGGGCAAGCGTGAAATAGCCGACGAACTCCCGTTTGTCCGTGGAGGAATCTACTACAATATGAGTTTGAGAAAGTCCCTGTTTGGCGAACTCAATCGCGTTTCGTTTCAGGAAGTCCTCTATATCCGGGTTCGGCGGACAGGAAAAGCCGGAGAGAAGTTCCCGGGTTTGCTCCTCTCCTCTTTTCGCCATCAGCTTTTGGAGGTTTACAACGTCGCGGCTCATCGTTTTAAATCTCCAAACAAGCGGTCAATGTCCTCATCGGTCATTTCATGGTAGGACACCTCGACCTTGGGTTCCGGGGCGTTCTTGGATTCTTCCAGCGCGTTCAAAAACGCCTCAATTTCCTCCGCCGTGCCTAAGTGAATTGTGTGGAAAATGCTGTCGGTCGCCATAGCGCGTCACTCCTTTCTTACGCGTCCAGTGTAACACACGCGCCGATTCCTGTCAACGCCGCCGCGCTTACGTTTCCGCAATCGTATGCGTGTAGCAATCGTTGGCAAGTTGCGCGGAATCGAACCCTTCCCCCTGTCCCCCTTCCCTTTCAGGGACGGGGGAACGAAATCCGAAAGGTCGATAACAAAAATAAATTTCAATCGAAAGCGCGCTAAAAATCTCAAATTTAAGATTCCGCGCATATTGGAGCGTTCCCCCGCCCCTGAAAGGGGAGGGGGACAGGGGGAGGGGTTTGCAGTCCGGGAGTTTCCTTGCCAACGAAAAGTTTACGCATACTCCGCAGTCGTGAAAAAACAACGCTGACGCGGCTTGCCTGTGCGTGGGATTTGTATTATAATATCGTCGGCGCATTTTACGCCGGAAAGGGGACCGTTTCCATGATAAAACGTTCCGCAGGCATTCTGATGCCTATCTTCTCGCTTCCGTCGCCCTATGGCATCGGCTCCATAGGCAAGGAAGCCCGCGCTTTCGCCGACTTCTTAAAGGAATCCGGTCAAAGCTGGTGGCAACTGCTCCCGCTGGGGCCGTCGGGCGGCGGCAACTCGCCGTATACGACGCTGTCGACGTTCGCGGGCAACCCGTACTTCATCGACCTCGACGCCCTCGCCGCCGACGGCCTGCTCACGTCCGCCGAACTCGACGCCGCCAAGGTCAAGGACGGCGACAAAATCGACTACGGCGCCCTCTATGAGACGCGTCCGGCGCTGTTGCGCAAGGCCTTCTCGCGTATCACGCCCGAGACCGCCCGCGCCGCCCGCGATTTCCGCGACCAGTACCCGTGGGTACGCGACTACACGCTCTATCAGGCGTTGAAGGAGCGTTTCGGCGGCAAGGCGTGGTTCGACTGGCCCGAAAAGTCCTTACGGAATCACGAGTTCCAAGCCATTGAGAAGTGGCACAGGGAACTGGAGCCGGAAGTCGCCTATCACACGTGGGAGCAGTACTGTTTCTTCCAGCAGTGGGAGGCGTTCAAGAAGTACGTCAACGGGCTTGGAATCCAGCTCATCGGGGATTTGCCGATTTACGTCTCGCACGATTCCTCCGACGTATGGGCCGAGCGGACGCAGTTCCAGCTTGACGCGGAAGGTCATCCGACGAAAGTCGCGGGCGTGCCGCCGGACTACTTCTCCGAGGACGGTCAACTGTGGGGGAATCCGCTCTACGACTGGGACGCCATGAAGCGCGACGGTTTCGGCTGGTGGATACGCCGTATCGAGGGCGCGTCGCGGCTGTTCGACGCCATCCGTATCGACCACTTCCGCGGACTGGAAAGCTACTGGGCCGTACCCGCCGGGTCTAAGACCGCCAAAACGGGCGCGTGGGTCAAAGGCCCCGGCATGGACTTGTTGCGCGTCCTCACCGGGTGGTTCCCGAATATTACCTATATCGCGGAAGATTTGGGAATCCTTACCGACGCCGTGGGCGAACTCCGCGACGCCGCCGGACTGCCCGGTATGAAAGTACTGCAATTCGCCTTCTCCGGCCCCGCCAACGAGTACCTGCCCCACAACTACTCCAACCCGAATTGCATTTGCTACAGCGGTACCCACGACAACGACACGCTCATGGGCTGGTGCAAGTCCATTAAGAAGGACGAGAAAGCCTACGCCGAACGGTATCTGGGCGTCAAGGGCGCGGAGAATCTGCGTCAGGCTATCTTACGCGCCGGACACGGTAGCGTCGCGGTGTTATTCGTCGCGCAAATGCAGGACTATCTCGCGTTAGGAACCGACGCCCGCACGAATATTCCCGGCGTCGCCGACGGTAACTGGCAGTGGCGTATGCTCCCCGGCGCCAACGATAAGAAGGTCGCCGACGAAATCCGTACCCTTACCGAGACTTACGGACGCTGCGCCCCGCGTCCGACGGAAAAGGAACGCAAAGCCAAGGCCAAAGCCGATAAGAAAGCCGCCAAGAATTGACGGAAAACGCCTGTCCCGCGCCCGTTCGCGGGATGGGCCTACATAATCATCAAAGGAGACCGCCTATGAACCGCGTATTATTGCACTGCTGTTGCGCGCCGTGCTCGTTGAGCTGTATTGACCCCTTACGCGCCGAGGGTATCGAGCCGGTCGCGTTCTGGTACAACCCCAACATTCACCCGTGGAAGGAGTACGAAGCGCGGCGGAACTGTCTGCTGGACTACGCCCCGACTATCGGCATGGAAACGCTAGTCCTTGACCTCTACGGCCTGCGCGGGTTTACGCAAGCCGTCGCCGCCGACATCGACCACCGTTGTCACCTGTGCTACGAACATCGTATGGAACAGACGGCGCGGTTCGCCGCCGAACGCGGGTTCGAGGCGTTCACGTCCACCCTGCTGGCGAGCGTCTACCAAGACCATGACGGTATCGCGCAAGCGGCGGAGCGTTACGCCGCGCAGTACGAGGTAACGTTTCTGTACCGCGATTTCCGTCCGAATTTCCGCGCCGGGAATCAGCGCGCCCGCGAACTGGGGTTTTATATGCAAAAGTACTGCGGTTGCGTCTACTCCGAGGAGGAGCGTTACCGTAAGGCGATACAGCGCGATAAGGCCAAATTCGACGCGCTTTTGTCGTGACGCCGACGCGCATTGCAAAAGAAAGGAAGTGACGAACTATGGCGGACGTGTTTATTAGCTATTGCCGTTCGGAAGGTACATCGGAACTGGTTCGCCGGATTGCCGGGGAACTCGACGACATGGAGATTTCCTGTTGGTACGACACGCAAGGCTTGAACGTCGGCGAAATAGGGGATTTTATCAAGGCGGAAATCGAACGGTGCAAAGTGTTTCTATTGCTTCTGGACGAAGGCGCAAATCAATCTTCTTACGTCTTTTCTGAAGTTTGTGCGTCGTTTCCTCTTTACGGAAAACAAATTACCCCGATTCCCGTACAAATCGGGCCGTTTGCAATTAACAGCGGCTTATGGTTTCGTCTTAGCGGCTACAATATTCTCTCATGCGTTTCCTCGGAAACCGTGCCCGTGGACGAATTGACTCACAAAATCGCGGAACTTCTGCATAAGAAACCGCAACCGGAGCGCAAGGGGGCGCAAGCGTCCAAGACAGAGCAAGCGCCGCCGCAAGCGTCCGGGCGCACTATCAACATTATGAAGAGCGGCAAATGCGGGAAAGATGTCGCTTATGAGTTGGACGAAAATGGCCTGCTGACGATTTACGGCAATGGGCCAATGGGCATATCGGAAAACAATAAGGGCTGTGATTGGCTCTTGGCCGTATTGATACTTCTGTTTACGGTGCCTTTTATGTTTGTGCCTCCCTTTGCTCCGCTTGGTATTCCGCTTGATATTCGTATATTCCTGTCTGCTCTGCTGGTGGTGATAGTCCTGTATGTTCGGCATGTTACGGTGGACATGTTTCAGCGTCCTTGGCGTAACCGCGCCTACCAGATTTTCCGCGTAGTTATTAAAGACGGCGTGACTTCTATTGTAGCGCGGGCTTTCTCTGATTGCGTAAATCTGGAAAGCGTCAGCGTTCCGGAAAATGCGCTAATTGAGTCTAACGCATTTCCATCATGGACAACGGTCACGCGGCGGGAATCATAAAAGGAGGTAACGACGTGGAACAGCGCAAGGGGATGAATAACGACACGTTGCGGTCTCGTAACCGGGGACTGGTACTCAAACTGCTGGCGACGGAAGGCCCGTTGTCACGCGTCGACCTCTCCCGCCGTACCGGACTTTCCAAAATGTCCGTCAGCAACATCATCGCCGAGTTTGACGAACTGGGCTATGTCGAAGTCCACGGGGAGCTGTCCGTACAGGGTTCGGGACGCAATCCGATTGCCTTACGCCTCTCCGACGCCGCGCCCAAATTGATTGGCCTGTTCGTGTTCCGCGACGAATGCGCCGCGATTCTCTGCGATATGCGTCTGAACACGTTGAAGGAGTCCCGCGCCGCGCTCAATAACGACAACGCCGCGCAGTTCGCCGACATCCTCTTTGGCCTCGTGGATTCCGTCTGGCCCGACGCCGGGACGCCGTTGGGCATTGGCGTCGGCTCGATAGGCCCGCTGGACTTGCGCAACGGCATGATTTTAGACGCGCCGCGCTTCCACGGTATCCACCACGTTCCGATTGTGCGCATACTAAAGGAGCGTTACGGCCTCCCCGTACAGCTTGACGGGCAATATGACTGCGCGGCGCTGGCGGAGAAGTATTTCGGCGCGGCGCGGGAGTACCGGGACTTTATATTTCTGGGCGTGTCGACGGGTATCGGGTCGGGGATTGTGTCGCGTGGGGAGTTACTGCGGAGCGCGGCGGGATATTCCAGCGAACTGGGCCACATGAGCATTGACTGGCGCGGGAATCCGTGCGTGTGCGGCAACCGCGGCTGTCTGGAGACTTACGCCGGCTTACAGGTCGTCGCGCCGCGTCTGCGTCGGGACTGCGGACGCCCGGACGCGCCGTTTGAGGTCTTCTGTCGGGAGGCGGAGCGCGACGGCGCGTCGGCGGCGTGGCCCGCGCTCAACTCCATGACACGCGCTCTGGCGTCGGGGCTGACCAACGCCGTCAATCTGCTCGACCCGCAGGCAATTGTTATCGGACATGCGGGCTATTATCTCCCCGACCAGTGTCTGGCGACGCTCGAAACCGAGATTACGCGTCAACGCCTTGCGAAACGTCCGGTGAAGATTGTGCGTTCGGCGTTCGGGGCCGAGGCGCAGGTACGCGGCTGCGCGTGCTGTCTGCTCGACCGCGTGTTTAAAGGCGAGTTCTTCCGCTAAGGCGTAACATATCATCATAGCCCATTCCCTTTCAGGGGCGGGGAACGCTTGCATGACGGGACGTTACCTCGTTTCCGGCGCAACAAAAGAGCGACAGCGTTACGCCGTCGCTCTTCTATGCGCGTTATGTCCCCTGCGAGGCTAATATGTCCCGCGTTTGCGCGAGAAAGCGCAGAGGCGTGACCAGTCTGACTGTGTCGTATATATAAGGGTTTTGGTATACGTAAGCGTATTTCGGGTTCCGTACGGAAATCCTGACTTTCAGACGGTTGAGAGCCTGTTCCAGTTTCGAACAAGGCGCGGATTCTTTCGATTGGCTTCCCTTGTGTCGTTTCTTTTGCGTCAGTCCGGTTAAAATCCCGATTTCCTCTTTCACGGCGGGCATTCCTATGACGACGCAGTAAATAAGTTTCCGGGGCGCGGCGTCCGCGCAGAGCGGAAAAAACACCCGTTCCAGTATCGTATAGCCTTCAATGGCTTTGAGGCGGATGGAATCGGCTAATTCTTTCTCCCGTGCCTTGCGGCGTTCCGTGAGAAGCGAACACTTGTCACAAACGGCGGATTTCCCCGTCAGTTTCCTGACAATGGGGCATTCCGTCTCGTCCAGACGCTCCAACTCCCGATAAAACGCCGATTTGAGCGCGTCCTTAGAACAGAGCAGGCCCGGAAAGCCTTCTTTTTCCAGAGTTTCGCAAGGCCTGATTGCCTCCGGCCTCCGGGCTTTGGCGTCATAGCGCTTGAACTCAATCAAATAAAGACAGATTCGCTTCCGGTCTTTTTTTGGCAGTCCGTCCACAATATCTTTCTTATCGCCGAACGCGTCCGCTCTTCCCACATAAAACGCGTCGGCGGATTTGCATTTTCCGCGCCCAAAAAGTCCCTCGACAATCGTGTCAAAGTCGAACATCTCCAAAGCGCTCGTGACCAGCGCCGTTTCCGGTTTCTTCCGGTTGGAACGGGAAATCACGCTGACGGGTTTCTTGTACGCCGTCCAATTCTCCTCGGCAAACGACGCCAAATCTTTGGTAATCACGTTTCCCCGTCACCGCCTTCGCATTCCTCCGCGTCCGCGCCGTCGCCGTCCTCGTCGTCATCGGCGTATTTGTCGCGCAGAACGTCCATTTCCGCCAGCGGCTTTACAAAGTCCTGATAAATGACTTCCATCCGGTTTGTCACACAGTCATGCGTGACAAATTCATCATTCAGCCGCCGCGCCTGATAAAAATTAGCCAGTTCGCGGATTTCATACTTCCTTACGTAAGCGTCAAGAGCCAGCATAAAATTGGAACTGTGCGTCGTGAGCAGGACGTTGATGTGAAGCTCTTTCACCAGCAACACAATGACTTCCGCAAAACGATTCTGCCACTCCGGATGAAGATGGACTTCCGGCTCGTCGAGTATCAGCATGGTATTTTCATCCAGCAAGCCCTTTTCCAGCAGAATTTTCATGATGGAAAACATCTTAGACCCGGAAGCCAGATTGATAAGATGCAAAGGATAGCCGTCGGGGAAAACGTAAACTTCGTCCGTGCCGGAAAAATCAAATGTTCCCGGCACAACAGCGTTGATTTTCGCTTTCAGCGGGGCAAGTTTTTCATCAAGAATGAGTTGTTCGATAGGGCTTAATTCCTCGCCGCCGCGCAGAATCGCGCTTAACCGCGCCACGTGGCGTCGGAATCTCCGGGGATTCACATAAGAATCCGAGTTGATTTCTCTAGGAGAGGAGGATATTATCGTCCTGCCGAAATTCGTATCCAAGGCAATCGAGTTATCCACGAAATACGCCTTTTTCCAAGGAATCTCATGAAACATACTCTCTACCACATGTTGGCCTTGCATTTTTACCTTAATATAAGGCGAGTCGCCTTCCGACAGAGAGACTTCGGACGGAGTGGTCGTATCGCGGATGGGCTGAATCTCGTTATCAAATTCCGCGCGGATTGCGCTATTCAAACTGTTTTGGAAATAGCCCTCCAGAAGCGGGTCGCCGTTAATGCCTTCAAACAAAGTTTGCAGACTGTTCAAATAGTTCCGAATTATCCGCGCCACAGTTTCGGCGGGCGTTTCGGGTTTTGTCTTTCGCGCCGAGCGGTTTACAGGACGACGGACTACCTCCGTTTTTCCATTTGTTGTGCGTACGCGGTAGACTTGCTCCCTTTCATCCCGGGAATAATAGGATAGGAAGCGCGTCAGCCACGGATTGGACGCCTGCGTTTCTTCGCCGGCTTCCAACAGACGGAGAAAGGCGGTCAACTCCTCTTCCACGTTATGCGCGAACATTTCCGGGTCAAAATCGGCGGAAAACCTTGGGGAACGCCCCAGCGAACGGGACGCAAGCATAGAAAGCGCGGGATAGTTTTGGTCGATATCTTCGCCGTCAAATTTAGAAATAAACAAAAAGCGAAAGAACGTGGAATTTTCGGAGAGGTTTTCCAATTCTTTCAAAATATAGGCGTCCCGGTCGGCCTTGGCCTTTTTGGGCAAATCGGAAACGGTATCCACAAGGGCATAGAGGGCTTTGCCGATGGTTGTCTTACCGGATTGATTCTCTCCGGTGATGACGGTCAGGCCGTCCAGCTTGATTTCGGAATCCTCTATCATGCCGATTCTGTGCAGTCTGATTTCCATAGCGTCCCACCTCCCTAATGATTTATGCGCGCCTGCGCCACGTTATGCCCGGGTTCGGCGCGTTCGCGTCATGTTACGCCCGGGTTGGTTACGTTATGCCCGGACGAACGACGTTTTATACGCGCTCGTCGGCATTCGTCATTATACCCCCTGCATGGACGAATGTCAAGCGGCGCGGCGTCGACGGTTCATAAAATTTCTCCGAATCCGTGCGCTTTCCTCGAAAAAAGTCAAGGTTTCTCTTTACAAACGGCGCGGCATTGGATATAATACGCGCAAGGAACGCCGACGCCATGGAAAGGAACGGAAACATTATGGCCCTCATTGAGTACGACACCTATCGGCAGAAGTTACGCGAACTCAAGCCGGAACTCGAAAAGCTCTCCGCCGCGCTGGACTTGGACGGGGCGCGGCAGGAATCCGAACGCCTCACCGCCGAGACCGAACAGGACGGTTTCTGGAATGACCTTGCCCGCTCCCGGAAAGTGCAGACGCGTTTGAAGCAGTTGCGGAACAAAATCAGCCGTCAGGAAAAATTGCTGTCCGAGTGGGAAGACCTTACCGCGTTATGCGACATGGGACAGGAGGCCGACGACCCCGAAATTCTCGACGAGTTGCGCGGGGAGTACGACGCGCTGGAATCCCAAATCGAGGAAAGCCGTATGTCGACGTTGCTTTCCGGGGAGTACGACGCCAACAACACCATCTTGCAGTTCCACGCCGGGGCCGGCGGCACCGAGGCGCAGGACTGGACGCAAATGCTTTACCGTATGTACACGCGCTGGGCCGAACGTCACGGCTTTACCTATAAGACGCTCAACTATGAGGACGGCGACGAGGCCGGAATCAAGTCCGCCGCCATTTCCATTGAGGGCGAGAACGCCTACGGCCTCTTGAAGAGTGAAAACGGCATTCACCGCCTTGTCCGTATCTCCCCCTTCGACGCGAACGCCCGCCGTCATACGTCCTTCGCCGCCGTGGAGGTCATGCCCGAAATGGAGGAGGACGATTCCGTTGAAATCCGCGACGAGGACATCGAAATGCAGGTTTACCGGGCGTCGGGCGCGGGCGGTCAGCACGTCAACAAGACTTCGTCGGCGGTACGCCTCATTCATAAGCCTACGGGAATCGTCGTGGCGTCGCAACAGGAGAGAAGCCAGTTCCAGAACAAGGACAACTGTATGAAAATGCTCCGGGCGCGTCTGCTCGAACTCAAAGAGCAACAGCACGCCGAGAAAATCTCCGACATCAAGGGCGTACAGATGAAAATCGAGTGGGGCAGTCAGATTCGCTCCTACGTGTTCATGCCCTACCAGCTCGTCAAGGACACGCGCACCGGCTACGAAACCAGCGCTATCGACAGCGT
>JAFSOM010000253.1 GCA_017447005.1 Oscillibacter sp. | reverse complement strand
GCCTTATTGGAAAACTGGCGCGCTCTGTATCAGGCCGTCAAAGAACTCGGCGTGAAGTGATAAACGGAGTTGTCCCGCTCTCGGCCCTCCCGCCGTAAAACGCATTTATAGCGGGAGAGCCCGTTTCTATTTGAGATTGACAGGGATTTCCGTACCGCAGATTATCAGGCTTTCAATTTCTGACGGCGCCAGCGGTTCGGGGAAACGTCCGTTGTAACTCGCCTTTAATGTGGGGCTGTCCGTCGTTCCATGAGCGTTTGCGGAGTTTGACAATTTCACTTCGTCTCCGTCTTTCAATCTGACGGAAACCGTAAAATTTTCAAACGGATTCGAGCCGCGTTTTTCAGGATGAATATAATCGGGATTTGGCGCGGTCAGTTTCATTTGAACTGCGAAAGCGGAAATCTGAATTTTGCTGATAACGTATTCTCCGCGGAACTCATCATAAACTGTGAGTTTTTCACGCAACGGCATATTTACCGTTGTGTCAGGATAGCGCAGGGTGAAATTCAATTCCCACGGCCCTTCCGCTATCAGCTCATATTCATATTCTTCCGCTCCGGGCGTACACAGATTCTGAAAGCGTACTTTCGCCTGACGCCGGAACATTAAAAACTCAGAATCGCCCTTAGCCACAATCCGCGCCTGATTCGCCGGAAGGTCGTCGGCCCGGCTTACGCCGAATATTCCGCCGCCGGAACCGATTTGCGCGGAATTATAGTATTCCTCAAAGCTCAAACGCTCCGGGAGCGCTTCTCCGTCGTCCCGCGTCAGCGTGTAAACGATAGCCAGATTGTGACGGTCGCCGATAACGGCCTCCGCGGTGATGGTATAGCCGTCCGCCGTGGCGGACGCGCCGACGGGCTTGCCGATACGGTCGATAATCTCCGTCCGCGCCCCGCCGTAAAGGGGAGCCAGCAGATTGCTGACGCTTCCCGACGCCGCTTCCGCGCCCCCCGCCATAACCAGCAGGATACAGGCCGCAATCAGGCCCCAGCGTATCCGCGCCTTTTGACGCGGGATTTTTTCCCGCGCTTTTTTGATTTTTTCCCCGCTAATCTCTCCGATTGCGTCCAGCAGTTTATCCGCCGTCATTCATACGCGCCTTCTTTCCGTAAGTAATCCCGCAGTTTGCGCCGCGTGCGATGGAGCATGGATTTTATCTTGCTTTGCGTGAATCCGAAACGCTTTGCGATGTCCGCTATGGAATCGAGATACCAGTATCGGCGGACGAAAACCCGCTGTTCGACATCGGGCAGGACGTCCAGAAAAGCGTCAATCAGACGCGGCAACTCCCGTTCCGCCAGAGCGTCCTCTACCGCCTGTCCCGCTGGAATGGATTCTTTCAATTCTTCCAGCGCGAGTTCTACCACACCGCCGCCGCGTTTCGCCGCGTTCCGGTTCCTCCAACGCTTCAACGAGATTCGGCGGGTAATCTTGCCCAGAAACGCCGACAGCGCGTCAGGCTTATGCGGCGGCATACTCTCCCACGCGCCGACCCATGTGTCATTGACGCTCTCTTCCGCGTCCTCCGGGCTGGAGAGAATGTTATAGGCAATTGCGTAACAGTACGCGCCGTATTTTTCCGATGTTTCCGAGACGGCCCGCTCGTCTCGTTTCCAATAAAGCGAGACGATTTCTTTATCTTCCATTCCCGCGCCTCCTTTCACCTATCCAGTACCGAAAAATCCCCCGCGGTTGCGCGAATAATGAAAAATAATCAAGAAAAGAAGCGGCTTTCGCCGCTTCTCCTTGTTACGACCAGTACGCCCGCGCCGCGTTTCCCTCCGGTCTGACAAAAGACGCATATGGGAACGAATACGCGCTGAATCTGATACTGCGCTCGTCGGCGGAACTTAATCGTAGATTGCACTCGTCCAGACTGTTCCCGTATTCCGCGAAAAACTGTAAGCTGTTATTCGCGCACACCGCCACCGCAACGCCGCACATTTCATAAGTCCAGCGGTTATCGTTTATCATCTTCTGCGGATTCCAGACAACCGCCAGCCGTTCGCCGTCCCACGCGTAAGCGGCGTCGAGCATCTGACTGTCCCACCAGTCCCACGCCCGCGCATTGTCCGCCGGGGTTCCGTCGTTGACAATCCGCTGACGAACCGCGTAACCGTCCTCGCGTTCGTCCAGTACGACGATTTCCGGCGTAGGGTCGCGGAAGTTTACCAGCAGAAAGTTGTCGCCATTCACGACAAAGGCGCCGCCGTCCAATGACGGGGGAAAGTAGGGCATATTCCGCCGGATTTCGATTTTTTGCAGTAAAGCCATGCTTTCGCGGTCAATCACGGACAGATACCATGTCCTGTCCTCTATCGTATGCAAGAACAGCTTTGACCTGTCGGGACTTGCGCCAAGCGACGTAATCTGCGCGTGTTCGTCTATTGGATAAACTGTCGAAAGGCCGTCAATATCCGCTAACGCGCCGCGCTCGCTCTCTACGCATGGAATGCGGTAAATGCCGTAACCGCCGGGAATCTGGCTCGTGTCCACTAAAATTTCATCGTCCGGCGTGGTTAAAAATCCCGCTTCAATACGCCGTTCGGCGCGGTTGGTAAAGTAAAAATAGTAGGCGTCGCCCGTGTACACGCCGTTACAGTAAGGCGTAAACTCATGGCCGTAAGGCGCGTGGCCATATGACGAATAACTTTGGGAAGGATAAAGAAGCGAGTCTTCGCTCTTGGTCAGCGTGATTTCCAGATATTCGTCGTCCAGTACGGGAATGCGGAAATACCGCTGGAATTTTGCCTGAAAATCGTCCCATGAAGTTGTATAGGGCAGGGCCGCTCCGCTGTAACGGGCGCCGGGAAGCGCTAAATTCGGATATATCGGGTAATATTTGTGATAATCCGCGACGCGTACCGTCCGTTTTTCCTGACTTTGCGGCTCTAATTCCGCCGTCCATTTCTCTACGTCCTGTTCGAGCTTATCGTTGGGAAAGAAATTGTAGACGACAGGCATGGAAAGCCCGGTTTCGTCAGAGTACGAAACGTTCGGGTCGGCGCGTCCGCGGCGGGGGTCGCCTCTGTTAAGCTGATAATAGCGGAAGTCCGTGGAATCCGTGCGGACGCCGTTTTCAAATTTCATTTCGTTATCCCAATAGAGATAATACCCGTAACGGCTGACGCCGTGAACCGTCAGACCGTCGGCAAAGGACGCGTCGCCGTATATAATATCCTCCGTGACCGCGACATTCTCCGCGCTTCCGCCGACAACGCCGCACGTCACGATAAGCCCGCCCAACGATACGACAATCAGGGCGGCAAATAACGCAAGGCTTCTTTTCATGACGTTTCCTCCGTATCGTCGGGCGTCTCCGGCTCTCCGGCGAAGTCGTCCAGTGCGCGGCTCACGCGGTCGGCGCGGTAGTGATAACTTTGTTTTACGTAGTCCATAAGCGACACGCCCTGTTCGTCCAAGTCCGCCGTGCGCACGTCGCCGACAATCCGCCCCTCGTGAATCAGTACGGCGCGGCTCAGAAATCCCGACACTTCCTCTATCAAATGCGTGGCAAGGATAACCGTTTCCGTAGGCTCCAGAATGCCTAACAGAACTTTATAGAAGTCCTCACGGTTGAAAATATCGTTCCCGGCAAACGGTTCGTCCATCAGGATATAGTCCGCGCCCTGACACAAGGACATAATCACCTCAAACTGGTTTTTCTGTCCCATGGAGAAACTCCGCACGGGCTTGTTTTTAGGCAGTTGGAAAAAGTCGAGCAGTCCGTGAAAACGCTTTTCCCGGAACGCCTGAAAGTGTTCGCCGTAAAATTCGCCGTGCGCTTCGGGCGACAGGTTCGGGAAAAACGAGTGTTCCGATGTGGCGAACGATAACTTTCCGATATTCTTCCGCGTGACGGGTTCGCCGTCCAGCAGAATCGTTCCGCCCTCGTAATGCAGAAAGCCTAACACAGATTTCATCAGCGTGGTTTTGCCCGCGCCGTTCTCCCCGAAAAGGCCGATAAGCTCTCCGGGCTGAATCGTCAAATTGACGTTGTCCAGCGCCTTTTTCGCGCCGTAAAATTTCGTAAGGCGCGTAATTTCAAGCATAACTTTCACCCTCTCATAGACAGAATACGGAAAAGGTCAATCGACGTATCGCCCAGACATCCCGTCGGAGTGAACGCGATGTAAACGGCGCGTTCGATGAACAATAACGCTATCATAAGCGCAGTCATAAGCGTCGCCGCGCATAGCGGAACGGTTAAACAACGGATATGCAATTCTTTCGCGTCGGGAATCCGGCGCATGACATACGAGCTTACGCTCTCGCGATGGAACGAGCGATAATTGTCGAGCGCCGTTCCCGCTAACAGCAAAAGACTCGTCAGATACGTGAGTAAAGTTCCTTGCGATACCGCGCTAAAATCGGGCATTTGCGCGTCGGGACGCAGAACCCAACGGTAGATTTGATTCAGATATAAGTCCTCCCACGCGTGATAATAGCGGTACGCAAACACAAAGATATTGCACGCCGACGCGAAAGACAGCCAAATTATCACGTTTTTCATTGCCGCTTTCGTGTCTGTCCCCGGCGGGAGATAACGCAAAAGACGCTTATCCATGCCAGTTCGCCTCCAGTTTCACGCCCGGATGTCCCGCCTCGAACGTATCGACGAACGATAACGAAATCATGCACAGCGCGAAAAATATCCGCGCTATATCTCCCGACGGGTCAGACAATTCGGCGCGGAACGTGACGCCTGCCAGTACCATAAACGCATGGGGAACCATCACCCGCAATCCGTGCCGATGTTTCAACGCCGCGCACGCGCTCAGAATCCCGCTTCCGGTAAAGTAAACCAGATTCACAATCCAGAGGGAAACGGTTGAAAGCGGGAGAAGGCCGTGCAAAAACGAATTGCGGTAGAAGGCCAGCAGAAGCCACGGCGACACGGCGTTTTCCGGGTACGCGCCGCGATACCATAAACTTAAGATAAAGATTAGCGTAACCTCCGCGCCCCACAATGTCAGAAAGCACAGCGTATTATGCAACGCCTGCCAGAGCAGAAACTTTCTTTCTGAAATCCGGAGCCGTTCCAACGCGTAAAGCTGATTGGGAAGGCAGAATGTCGTTTCAAGACCGATAAAGAGGCAGTAATAAGCCGCTACAAATATCGCGTAGGCGGGGCCGTCGCCGACGGCGGCCTCAAAACTCGCCGCGCTTCCGGCGCGCCACAGAAATACGCCGCTTTCCAGAGCGCACATCACGCCAAGGCATAACGCCAGCCGGAAAACCGTGCTTCTGATAAGTAACTTCCCTGTGGAAAGATGTTGTTTCATACGTCCCCTCCTGACGAATCCCAGTATTTTTCAATCAGCGCGACGGCGTCCGCTTTGGAAATCCCCATCTGCCGCATGGAGCGCACAACGTTTATCGCGTCCTGTTCGAGCAGTTCGGCGCGTATGCGCTCCGCTTTGACGGCGTCCAGCGTCACGACGCTTTTCGCGCCGCCGTGGGAATGAATCAAATCTTCCTCTTCCAGTAGCCGGTAAATTTTCTGCGCCGTATTGGGGTTAATGCCCAGCAGGGCCGACAACGCCCGCCGCGACGGTAACGCGTCCCCGTCGCGGACTGTCCCGGCGACAATGCCGCGCTTGATGAAAAACAGAATCTGTCGGTAAACCGGCGTCCCGTCCCCCGCCGCGAATGTCGAAAAGTCTATCATGTTGCAACCATCCCGTCATGACAAGAAACTGTACTACTTCATTCATACAGTATAAGCGTATTATACAAGTCATACAGTCCGCTGTCAATAGGGGATTGCAAATTTTTCTGTCCGCGCTCTTGACATTCGATTCTTACAGTTGTAAGATAATTTCATCTTACGATTGTAAGAAAGGAGCGGTTGTCATGACGCTGACGGACGCGGAATGGAGCGTAATGGAAATTCTGTGGGGCGGGGAGCGTTTTTCCCTCGGAGAAGTCGCGGCCCCGCTGACGGAGCGGAACGGATGGAATAAGAAAACCACTCAAACCTACCTTACCCGCATGGAGGCGAAAGGGATAGTGCGCGTTGAGCGCGGGACGCCCCGCCCGTATTCGGCGCGGCTGACCCGTGACGAGTGCGCGAAACAGGAGCGGCGGCGGCTTCTGAACGCCTATCGCGGCGCGGCGGGAGAACTGATTGCCGCGTTTCTGAAAGAATCCTCCCTCAGCCGGGAGGAAGCCGAAAGACTGCGCGGACTGCTGGACGAAATGGAGGCGGACGAATGAGCAATCTCTGGGCATTTCTCCTGCAAACGCTCTGGGCGTCGCTGTCGGCGGCGCTGATTCTGATTGTCAAGCGACTGTTGGAGGACAAGCTCTCCCCGCGCTGGCAGTACGGCGTATGGGGACTGCTGGCGGCGCGGCTTCTCCTTCCGGCGTCCCTCAGCCGCTATGTCGTCCTGCCCGTGTCCGCGTGGCTGGAACTCGCAAAGACGGCGGCGGAACGGAATCTGTCGTCCGCCTACGCCGCGCCGTATGCGCCCGTTACGGTTCATTTTCCGTTCCCGACGCTGTCCGCCGCGCCCCGGAGCGTTACGGACTGGCTGTTCGTCGCGTACTGCGCGGGCGTCGCGGC
>JAFSOM010000252.1 GCA_017447005.1 Oscillibacter sp. | reverse complement strand
GCCTGTACAACGCGCCTTTCGTGATTCCGAGTTCCCCGGCGATGGCGCTCACCGAAACGGCCTTGTAGCCGTCCTTTGCGAACAGATGAAGCGCCGTAAGGAGAATCCGCTCTTTCGTATCGCCCATTCGCTTCCTCCAAGTCTTTGTAAACGATTGTTTACTTTATAGTGTAGCAAACAACCGTTTACTTGTCAAGAAGGAAAAATATGCGACAATCCTTGAAAAAGGCACAATTTTTTTACCGTGATTTTGTGCATTATGTCGAATTTTTGATTTTCTCCAGAAAATTTTGGCAAACTGCTTTTTTGAAAGCGGGATATATACAGAAAGAGGTTTTCTGTCCGGCGCATACAAACGGAAAGGGGGTGGCCGGATTCGAAGATTCCTTTACGCCATCCCAGCGGCTTACCATCAGGCATCAGTTCAACAGTTTCTGCAAGAAGATAGCGCGAGAGGAAAAATATTCCTATTTCCGCTCCCTGAACCGGGCGCTGGAGCGGACCGCGCCGCTCTCCGACTTGTCTGAGGAAGAAGGGGAACAGGGCGTCAGCGTTGACCGCTATCCCTCGGACAGCTATCATTTCAATGCCTGCGGCTACGATGTCTCCATAGAGGACGACGCGCTCGCGGCGGCTCTTTCGGAACTGCCGGAGGAATACCGTGACATTGTTCTGCTGTTCTACTTCCTCGACATGAACGAACGTGAAATCAGCGAAATGATGAGCCTTGTGCGCAGTACCGTCAGCTACAGGCTGAACTCCGCGCTCAAAAAGCTCCGAAAGAGATTGGAGGGAAACGCCAATGGCGGAAAAGACACCTGAAAACGAGAACGGACTCCTTCCGTTCAGCGTCATCGCGGCGGCGGTTTCCGGAGACGCGGAAGCGGTCTGCGCCGTTGTGCGCCACTATGACCGCTACATTACGCGCCTCGCCACTCAGGAGCGGGCGGACGCGGACGGCGTATCGCGGCAATATGTAAACAAGAACCTGAAAAATCGGCTGATAACCCGACTTATCACCGGCATCCTGAAATTCCGGATGGAAAGAACCGACTGACGCAAAACCCGCGGGGCGCGCTTCGCCTCTTTCCGCGCCCCGCCCATTATAGAGGAGGAATCATGGCCAGTAAAACAGCGGGAAAATCCGGTCCAATTCATATCGGGAAATTTCTGAAACAGCGGCGGGAGTATATGGGCATGTCAAGGGAAACGCTCGCGTCGGCGGTAGGCACAACTTATAATACAATTCGTCTCTATGAAGAAGGACTGCGAATTATGCGCGTCGACCGGCTGTGCGAACTGCTGGAGGCTCTGGGGCTGGGAGTTCTTGACTGCTTCTCTATAAAAACAGTAGCGGGCGTTTCAATAAGCCCTGAGACGTTGCATTTGGCGGAGCGACTGGAGACTGTAAACGGCGCGGCTTATCCGGGACTCGTGCGCCAGATTCATGCCCTGATTGATGTGGCGGAGTCCTGAGACGCCCGGCGCCTCAAAAATTTTTTTCATAAACGGTGTGATTTTTTGGAAAATGTACCGTTTACGATGTGGTTTTCAGTTTTCCTTTATGCTATGCTATCGCCTGTGGAAAACCTCCGGGGGATTTCCGTAAGGAAACGGTAAGCCGAAGGCGCTCGACGTGAACCTTGAAAATTTCATCAAAAAACAGCGATGGACAACCGCCCGGACGGGGAGCGACCCGCGTGGGCGCAGGGCTTTGCACAGGCTTTGGCCTAAGCGAAGTCGTGCGCGACAGTCGCGGGAGCGGCCTTTGGCAAGCCGCCAGCATTGAGTCGTTCGGGCATATAATGAGACATCGGCGCTCAGCCTCCGCGAAAGAGAGGCCGGGCCACCCTGAGTTGAAAACAGTGGAGACTCTCGCGTAAGCCCATGCGGGTCAGGATATAATTTGACGGCGAACCGTCGCCGATTTGTTCCGCGCCAGACCCGGTTCATCGCTGAACCTTACTGTAATTATAAGCTCCGCTGGCTTTTACGATAAGCCAGCGGAATACGGCTTTGCGGACTTTTGGATTTCCATAAGTCCGCGAAGCCGCCGCATCCACACGCTAACGACGGAAGGAAGATCGGACAAGCCATTATGCACGGGGAGAAGCTCCATCAGCGAATAGACCATATTTTCAGGGATTTGTTTCCCGCCAGCGGCATGGCGGTACGGGAGGAGCAGATTGCTTTGAGCCACCGCCTTTTAGACGCCATGCTGGACGGAAAAATCACCCTCTGCGACGCGGGGACGGGCATCGGCAAAACATACGCCTATCTTGCGGCGGCGTTTGTCTTTTTACGCTATCGGTCTTCCATCGGAAAGAAATTCCGTCCGTTGATTATCTCAACATCCAGCATCGCCCTCCAGACCGAACTTCACAAATCGTACATCCCGCAACTGGCGGAAATCCTGTTGCAAGACGGCTGGGAAATTGACCTGAACGCCCTGAGCGTCATCCGCAAGGGCAAAAGCCATTACGTCTGCGACAAGCAACTGGAGTGGCGACTGAAGCAAATGTCGAAACGCCCGTCGAAACAAAAAGACGGGCTTCGGAGACTCCTGACGGAGGTTGACATGGACGAGGCCGGACACATCAGAAGCTATGACCGGAAACTGCTACAGGTTCCCCGCGTCTGCCATTGCGACCGGACGCGGTGCAGATACCTTGACTTTCTGGACGACTGCGACGCGACCCCTTATCTTTTCCAGATTTGCAACCATAACCTTCTTTTGGCGGACGCCATACGGCGGAGCCTTGGCTACCGCCCCATTTTTCCCGACAACTGCGCCGTGATTATCGACGAGGCGCACAAACTGCCGGAGACGGCGCGGGAAATGCTCGACCTCAGCCTTGAAGCGGAGGATATCCGGAGCATGGTTCGCCGACTCAAAAAAGAGCGGTACATTCTGGCCGCGCAACTGCTTTCCGCCGCCTCAACGTCGATTTTGAAAGCGCTGGACGCCCCGCCGCGGGAAGACGTTCCATTCGAGCGTTACGCGCATTTGCTGTTCGCCCCGGAGAACGCGCTCCGCCGCATTCAAAAAATGGTCGGCAATGAGTTATCCAAGCCGGCGCGGACGCGACTGGAAAGCCTGCTTGCGAAAGTCTCGTTCTTTTGCAATCTGGACGGCGCGGAGAACATTGTATACGTCACGAAATCGGACCGAAAGGGAACGACGCTGGGCGCGGCTCTCCCGGACCTGTCGCAACGGTTCCGCGATTTGATTTGGAACCCGTCCGACTCGGTTCTGCTGGTATCGGGAACGCTGGCAATCGGCGACGATTTCACCAAATTCCGCGAAGCGGCGGGCCTGCTGAACTTCTGGCGCACGGAGGAATTCGTCTCCGGCTCGCCGTTCGATTACGAGAAGAACTGCATCCTGTATTTCCCCCTGACGCCGCCGCGACTGAAAGCTCCCGACTATTTCGAGAGGCTGGCGGACGAAATCATGGGACTGCTGGAGGCGACCAACGGACACGCCCTGACGCTGTTCACATCCTACGCCGCGCTTTCGGCGGTTAAGGAACTGCTTGTAAAAAAGGACCTTCACTGGACGCTGTACGCGGCTGGCGGAAACGCGGAGTACGCCGCAAATCAATTCCGGGACGACCCCGGAAGCGTACTGCTGGGGACAGGCGCGTTATGGGAGGGCATGGACTTTCCCGGAGACTGCGTGTCGCTTCTGATTTTCCCGCGACTGCCCTTTCCCTACCCGGACGCCGCGTCGGAGTTCGAGCGTCGGCGCTACGACGACCTCCACTCCTACATTGAGGCGTCGGCTGTGCCGGAAATGCAGGTCAAATTAAAACAAGGTTTCGGACGCGCTATCCGCACGGAAACGGACACCTGCGTCGTCGCCATTCTTGACGAGCGGGCGACGCCCGGAAACCGCTACTATCAGGACATCCTCACGGCCCTGCCGCAAATGCGCAGGACGCAAAGCCTTCGGGACGTGGAGGACTTTATCCGAAGCGTAAAATCGGCGCAATATTTCAAGGAGCGGCGGGATGGTCAATGTCAAAAATGAACTGAGTTATGAAATCCTCGTCCGCCTCATGACGGAAGCGCAACAGGCCGGATACCTGACGCCGGAAGAACTGGCGACGGTACGGAAACTCGCGGCCAAGGAATTTCTTTCGCAAAGTGTTTCGGATTAAAGCTGGATATTTCTCATAGGTTGTGGTATGGTTGTCGTCGCCATACAAGAGGAGGTGCGGAGGATGGCAACCATCAGAGTGATACCCGCCAGCGTAAGAAAGCCCGATATTCTGCGCGTAGCGGCCTACTGCCGGGTCAGTTCCAGTTCCGAAGACCAACTGCATTCCTACGCCGCCCAGATTCGGAGCTATACCGAAACCATCAGCCGTCACAGAGGCTGGAAGCTGATAGACGTTTACGCCGACGAGGGCCTGAGCTCGACCGGCATGGAAAAGCGCGACGATTTCAACCGGATGCTGAACGACTGCCGGAGAGGTAAAATCGACCGGATACTGGTGAAATCCATCTCGCGGTTCGCAAGAAACACCCGCGACTGTCTGGTCGTTCTCCGGGAACTGACCACGCTCGGAATCGCCGTCTACTTTGAAAAAGAGAATATCGGAACCGACACGCTCACCACGGAATTCATGGTGAGCGTTTACAGTTCTCTCGCGCAGGAGGAATCGGTCTCCATCTCGCAGAACCAGCGCATGAGCTACCAGAGGCGGATGGAGCGGGGCGAGTTCATCACCTGCAAGCCGCCGTTCGGATACCGGATGCCGGACAGAAAAAATCTGGAGGTCATCCCAGAGGAAGCGGAAATTGTGCGCTGGATTTACGAAGCGTACCTGAACGGCAAAAGCTCGGACAAGATAGCGAGGGAACTGACGGAGCGCAATGTTCCCACGACGGACGGGAAACCGTTCTGGCGGCAGAACGCCGTGGTTTACATTCTCACGAACGAAAAGTACGTCGGCGACACGCTGTGCCGGAAGAAATACTCGACGGGCTTCCCGTTCAAAAAGAAGCTGAACTGCGGCGAAAAAGAGCAGTATTACGTGGAACAGAGCCATCCGGCCATCATCACGCCGGAAACTTTCGAGCGGACGCGGGAGCTTTTGAAAGAGCGGGCGCAAAGGGAGCGCAATCCCCACCGGGAATACCCGCTGACCGGAAAAATCAGGTGCGGAAACTGCGGAGCCGTATTCTCCAGACAGGCGTCCAAAAGCGGGCGCGTCGTCTGGGTGTGCCGGAAACACGGACGCAAGGCGTCCGACTGCCCCGTGGGACCGATTCCGGAAACGTCCTTCTACGCTACGTTTATCCATATGTATAACAAACTCCGGGCGAACGTCGACACGGCGCTGAAACCCGCCGCCGCGCAACTGGAAAGCCTGAACGATATCCTGCAAAGGAAGAATCCTGAGATGCTCGCCGTCAACCGCGCCATCGCGGAGGCGAACGAGCAGACGCGCAACATCAACCGTCTGCGGCGCGACGGACTGCTGGACGCCGACATCTGCGAGGGAAAGATCAGGCAAACTGCCGCCCGGCTGCTGGAACTGCGCCGCGCCCGCAGACTGGTTCTGCAAAACGACGACGTGGAGGATACGGCGGCTGTCCTGAGAGAAACCGTCGCAAAACTGAACAAATCCCCTGAGAGGCTGGAGACATTCGACGAAACCCTGTTCGCCGGACTGGTCGAAACCATTATCGCGGATTCCGCAACTTTCCTGCGGTTCCGGATGTACGGCGGATACGAACTGCCGGAACGGATTCGGGAGGGACGCTAATGGGCATCCGAACGATACTGTACG
>JAFSOM010000251.1 GCA_017447005.1 Oscillibacter sp. | reverse complement strand
CGTAAGGTCGGCGATTTTCGTCACGCCCAGACGCCCGCAGACGTTCAGCAGTTCGTTTATGATACGCGGGTAAACATAAGGGTCGCGCAGACCCGCCGCGCCGATTTCCACCGCCGCCGCGCCCGCTAACATCATCTCCGCTACGTCCTCCGCCGACGATACGCCCCCGCAGCCGATTATGGGTAGCCTTACCGCCTCGTACACGTCCCAGACCATCCGCAACGCCACCGGGAATATCGCCGGGCCGGATAATCCCCCGGTACGGTTCGCCAGTACGGGGCGGCGCGTTTTCAGGTCAATGCGCATTCCCAGAAGCGTATTGATTAAGCAAAATCCGTCGGCTCCGGCGTCGGCGCAGGCGCGGGCGATTTCCGTGATGTCGGATACGTTCGGGGACAGCTTCACAAATATCGGCTTGCGCGTCACGCGACGAACCGCCGCCGTGACTTCCGCCGCCGCGTTTGGGTCGGAACCGAAATTCAGTCCGCCCGCGTGGACATTCGGACAGGAGATGTTAATTTCCAGTATCGCGCACTGTTCGACTTCCTCCAGCTTCCTACAGCTTTCCGCGTACTCCATGGGCGTAAAGCCGCCGACGTTGGCAATCACGGGGCCGTGGAAAATCCGCGCAATATTCGGGACTTCGTCGCGGATGACCGCGTCAACGCCGGGATTCTGCAAGCCGATAGCGTTCAACATGCCGCCGGGCGTCTCGGCGATACGCGGTTGAGGATTGCCGTTACGCGCTTGCGCCGTCGTGCCCTTCCACGAGAACGCGCCCAGTATGTCAAGGTCGAACAGTTCCGCGTACTCGCGCCCATAGCCGAACGTCCCCGACGCCGGAATCACGGGATTTTTGAGCGTCACGCCCGCCAGCGTTACGGACAGGTCTATGGACTTTGGCGCGTCAGGGCCGAACGGGGGTAATTTTTCCCCCCTCTGTCGCCTTACGGCGACATCTCCCCCCGTACCGGGTAAGTTTTCCTCCCTCTGTCGCCTTACGGCGACATCTCCCCCCGTTCCGGGTAAGGTTTCCCCCCTCTGTCGCCTTGCGGCGACATCTCCCCCCGTTCCGGGGGGCGACAAAAGCGCGTCAACCGCACAGTTTGCCGCCGTTTTCATGTCTCCCATACGATTTCCTCCTGAAAGAACACGGGGCCGTCCTTACAGACGCGCTTCCAGCCGTCGCGGAACGGCATGGAACAGCCCATACAGGCCCCGAACCCGCAACCCATCCGCGCCTCAAAACTGTACTGTCCGCCCGTCCAATGCGACAGCCCATGGACAGCGCGCAACATCGGCAACGGCCCGCAACAGAACGCATACGTGCGGGAATCCTGACGCCGCAACAAATCCGTGACAAGTCCCCGCGTTCCTACGCTTCCGTCCTCCGTCGCAATCAGGACTTCGGCGCCCGCGTCGCGGAACTCGTCGAGATAAAACGCGTCGGCGCGATTGCGGAAACCTAACGCGACGACAGGCGTTATCCCTTGACGCGTCAGCGCTTTCGCCAGTCCGTACAGCGGCGCGACGCCGATTCCGCCGCCCGCTAAGATGACGCGGTCAGGGCTGATTTTGCCATCCGGCGCCGCGCTGTCAGGGCTGATTCCATTGTCCGCCGCCGCGCTGTCAGGACTAGTTTCCGGCAACACGGACAGGTCAAAGCCGTTGCCGAGACCACAAAGCATGTCAAGCGTTGTCCCCGGAGCGAAACGCGTCAATTCTTGCGTTCCCGCGCCGACGGTACGGATTAACAGACGTAAGCGGTTTTCCGACCAGTCGCAGACGGACACCGGACGGCGTAAAAAGCGCCCCGGCAAGGCGATATTAACGAACTGTCCCGGCGCGGTCATGGCGGGCGCGTCGCCGGAGAACGTCATTTCCGTGACATCGGCGGTCAGGGGCCGGACGCGCTCCACGGTAAAGCAGGTTGATTTCACGAGAACTCCTCCCGGTTCACGATTTCACGAAAACTCCTCCCAGTCCGGAAGATTATGGTAGACGATTTTCCCGTCGCAGAGCGTCATAGCAATCGCGGCGGATACGCCCCAGCCGTCAAAGGGCGTAGCGCGTCCCAACGAACGGAAGTTCGCCGATTGGATGATATGCGGGCGGTTGAGGTCTATTATCGTCACGTCCGCCGCCTCTCCCGGGGAGAGCATACAGGACGGAAAGCCGAATATCTCACGCGGACGGACGCATAACGCCCGTAACAGCGTTTCCAGCGGTACAAGCCCCGTCTCGACCAACTGCGTATAGAGGACGGGAAACGCCGTTTCAAGTCCCACAATCCCGTTGAGGCTACCGCGCAAGCCGCGTGACTTCTCCTCGGCGCTGTGCGGCGCGTGGTCGGTGGCGATACAGTCTACCGTACCGTCCAGCAGTCCCGACAGGAGCGCGTCGCGGTCGGCGGCGGAACGGATAGGCGGATTCATCTTGAAGCGTCCGTCATCCTGCAAGTCCTCGTCGGTCAACGTCAGATAGTGCGGCCCGGTCTCGCACGTGACCGGAAGCCCGTCCCGCTTGGCCTCGCGTATCAGCGACACGCTCTCTTTCGTCGACATATGGCAGACGTGATAGCGGCACCCGGTATCCCGCACGAGTTCAAGGTCACGCTCTACCTGTTTCCACTCGCTTTCGGGATTGTTTCCGGGCAAACCGTTGCGCCGTGCGTAAGCGCCCTCATGCACGGCCCAATCTTTGCGCAACAGGCTTTCGTCCTCGCAGTGGGCGACAATCGGCTTTCCCACGGCTTTCGCCCGCTCCATCGCCTCCCGCATGACTTCCCGTGACTGTACGCCTTTGCCGTCGTCGGAGAAGCCCGCGACATGCGGCGCGAGCGCGTCGAAGTCGGACAGTTCCGCGCCCTGTTCTCCACGCGTAATCGCGCCATAGGGCTTGACGCGAATCACGGCGTCACGCCGTATAAAATTCAGTTCCGTTTGCAGATGTTCCAGCGTGTCGGGGACGGGGTTCAGGTTCGGCATGACGCAGACGGTCGTATAGCCGCCCGCCGCCGCCGCTGACGCGCCGGAAAAAATCGTCTCCTTGTACGCGAAACCCGGCTGACGGAAATGGGCGTGAACGTCGACAAAGCCCGGGACAATCAGACAGCCCGGAATCCGTACCACGGAGACGCCGTCCAGCCGGGACGGAAGCGGAACAACGCGTCCGCCGTCAACCGCTAACGCGTCCTCCTCGAAGCGGTTGTTCCGGTACACGGTTCCGCCGACAAATAAAAGCATAGCGTTCCCTCCAGTCTTTCAGCGGGTTTCAGGATACCACATCGAACGGGAGATTGCAAGCGCCGCCGGGACGTTGCGGGGACGCTTTTCCAACAATTAGGTTACAGATACGCCCGCTTTCTTGACAGCGGCGCCGAACTAAGATATAATCGAATAAAGAAAAGGGCGGCGAAACGCGCTCTTTTCCGCGGGAAATCCCACTTTATGGAAAATTTTCAGAATAAAAAGGAGGCGTTTTTTATGCGAATCCCCCATAACAAATTCCGGGCCGCGTTTGCGGGCATTTTATGCGCGGCGGCGTTGATGATTCCGGTCTGGGCCGGAGAAAGCGCCCTCGTGACGGAAGATGTCGCGCAACTCATGGGAGCCGTGGAGACGGCGGAAACCCTGCTTCCCGACGCGTCCGGCCTGCCCGACAATGACGCGCTGTTCTACGGCTATCTGCTCCAGCGCGCCGGAGTATCCGACAACGCGGCGTTGATGGCTGACGCCGGCTCCCGTCTCAGCGCCAGCGACAAGGAACTCTACGACCATCTCAAGGCCTATATCGCAAAAATCGCCGACGGCGACGAAACCAAAACCACGTATGTCTTCAACTATCCGGGTTTCCCCCAAACGTGGACGGCGGAGGAACTAGGCGTCTCGAGTTGTATCAGCGACGAGGGGAAAGCCGCCACGAGGGCAAAATTAGCGCAATACTATGACACAAACGCCATATTTGACGCGCTTTTGTCCGACTGTCCCTATGAACTGTACTGGTACGACAAATCCAAGGAAACCGGCGGCGTAGGTTTCGCCTTTTCCACCGGGAAATATTCCGGAAACAGCGCGCAAATCACGCTCACCGAACCGACTTTGACCGTAAGCATGACCGTATCCATGGATTACGGCCTCAGATTGAACGGCGGAACGCAGTACGACCCCACGCAGGTTGACCGCAGTCTCCATGACGGCATTGACGACGTTGTGACGAACGCCAAAGCCATGGTAGCGAAGTATAAAAACGAGAGCGACTATGACAAACTGCTAGGCTATTCCACGGAAATCTGCAATCTGGTGAAGTATGACGACAACGCGGCGGACGACAGTCTCAACAGGCCTTACGGCGACCCTTGGCAAATTATCAGCGTATTCGACGGCAATTCCTCAACGGACGTTGTCTGCGAGGGCCACGCCAAAGCCTTTAAGTATCTGTGCGACCTGAGCGCGTTCGACAACGCCAAGGTGGAGTGCTGTCTTGTGACGGGCGTGTTGAGCGGCGGAACCGGAGCCGGGCCGCATATGTGGAACATCGTCACCATGGACAACGGGAAAAACTATCTCACGGACGTGACCAACTCCGACAGCCACCATAACCCGGAATTGCTTCTCCTCAGAGGAGGAACGCCCGACGACGGGGAATATACCTTCAATGGCATGACCTTCGCCTATGACGACGACACAAGGACGCTGTGGGATGAGAATTTGCTGACGCTGGACGCAGTGGACTACAAGGACGCCGCCCCCGCGCCGACTTCCGCCCCGGTACAGATTCGCGGGTGCAGTCTGACGCTCGTTGACGACATCGCGCTCAACTTCTACCTCACGTTTGACGACAGCATTGTAACCGGAGACCCCGACGCGGAGGTAACGCTGACCGATTCCCAAGCGTATCTCAATACCCGCCTTAAAGACGCATCCCAAGGAACCGTAAGCGGAATTGACGGCGCCGTTTACCGCTTTACCTTCAATCTGCCCGCCAAACGCATGAACGATAAAATCACGTTGCTGTGCACTGACTGGAATAATGACCGCTACAACATGATAACTCCCGACGGAGAGGTTATCACGGAATTCAGTTACTGCGTACAGGATTATCTTAACCGTATCGCTTCCGAATCGACGCTGAAAGCCCTCTCCGAATCAATGTCCGCCTATGGCTATTATGCCCAGCGGCAATTCCAATACAACCTCGACAACGCGCTTGCGCCGTCGGCGTCCTACGCCTCCAAAATCTCCGCCGTGACCGCCGACACGCTCGCGGCCTATGCGCCCGTTGACAGCGGCGCCGTCACCGGATTGACCGCCATCGGCGATACTCTCTCGCTGGAATCCGCCATCACGCAACGCTGTATTTTGAAATTGGAGGGTGACATTTCCGATTATACGTTCCAACTGGACGGAACTCCCGTCACGCCGACAGCGTATGATTCCACGTCGTGGTGTGTGGAAATCCCCGGCATTGTGGCGAAAAATCTGGATAAAACGCATACGCTGACCATCAGCAAGGGCGCCGAGACGCTCACGCACGAATGCAGCGCCTTGAGCTACGCCTATAAAGTTCTGTCTAACTCCAGTTCCGGCGCGGACTTGCGAAATCTCGTCAACGCCATGTATCTCTATCACGTGGAAGCGAAAGCCTATTTCAACAAATAAGCCAATTCCGGGACGGCGTAAGATTCCCCGCCGTCCGAAACCTCTGAAAAATTACGCCGGGGCCGCAAAATTTACTCTTGCGGTCTCGGCCCTTTTGTGGTTTAATAGGGGGCAAAACTACAAAACATCAGTCAAGGAGGCAGCGCTATGACCCCGAAAAAAATCGCGCTTTTAACGGATTCCTGCGTAGACCTGTCGCCGGACGTTCTGCGGCAACATCAAATTTACACGGTACCCATGCGCATCCTCTGCGCGGACGGGGAATATCTCGACGGCGTGAACATCCGTAGCGCGGATGTCTACCGCCGTCTCCGCGCCGGGGAGATTCCCAAAACTTCCCTTCCCTCTACCGAACGCCTTGAACAAACCCTCCGGCAAATCCTCGACGACGGTTACGACGCCATTCTAGGCGTGATGGTTTCCAGCGGCATTTCCGGCACGTACAATCTCGTTCGGCTCGCGGCGGAGGAACTGGAGGCCGATACCGGAATCCCCATGCGCGTCTATGACACCCTCAATGGCTCCGTGGGACAGGCTTTGACCTTGTTACAGGTTGCCCGCGACCTGCAAAACGGTTACGACTGGGACGAACTGACTGAACGCCGCATTCCTTCCCTGATTCGCAATACGACCGTGGCGTTTTCCGTGGACACGCTGGAATACCTGCTCAAAGGCGGGAGAATCGGCAAAGTGGCCGCCGCCGCCGGGACGCTGTTGCAAATCAAGCCCATTCTCGGCTTTTCGCCCGACGACGGACAACTGCAATCCGTCGCCAAAGTCCGGGGGCGCAATCTCGTTATCGGAAAGCTCGTGGAGATGATGGTCAAGTATCGCGGGGAGCGGAAAAAGTACAATATCGCCGTAGCCAACGGCGGCGACCCCGCCGGAATGGAACTCGTGCGCGAAAAACTCACCGCCGCGTTGCCCGATTACGGCTTCCTGTGCGAGGGGGAAATCAACAGTACGTTCAGCGTCTACATCGGAGACGGCATTCTCGGCGCGGGTATTCAGCTTCTTGACTGACCAATCCGATTTCAGCCGGACGCCGACGCAACGCGCAAACCAACGCCGGACGCCGGATTTTCCCTTGAAACGCGTAATTTTCCATGCAAATCCGGGCATATTCTTTTGCGTTCATGCCAAACTATGCGGGCGATACCCAATCGCGGCGCGGGGAATGCGGAATCCGTTCCGCGCTTCTCCGCAACGTCACACGAACAAAAAAGGAGACTATCCATGTCTAATTACAATTCCAATTCGGATAACAACAATTCCAGTAAGAACCGCCTCAACATTCCCGAAGCGCGTGCCGCGATGGACCGCTTTAAGATGGAAGCGGCGGCGGAAGTAGGCGTTGACCTCAAAGACGGCTACAACGGCGATTTGACCAGCCGCGAGGCCGGTTCCGTGGGCGGCCAGATGGTCAAAAAGATGGTCGAGTCTTACGAGAAATCCCTGTAACCCGAAACGGATTCTCTGACAGCGCGTATTCTTTTATAGGCGCGGACGGGCGAGCCGTGGCGATAGACCGCGCCGCGTCCGTTCCGCCTGAATAAAGCCGACGCGTTTTCCCTCTCCCGTGAGCGGGGGAGGGATTTTTCCGCTATCGTGGAAAGTCACAAAAGCCCGTCCGAAAATATTGCAAATTCACGAATTTTCCACGCGGAAACGGCCCCTCTTGACAATTCCGGCGTAAAATGATACAATTCATTCACAATTTTCGTTGGAATGTTACCGGCTTGTCCGGGCTTGACCAACTCTGTCCGGCTTTCCCCTGCGAAAGCGTCGACGGGGGCGGTTTATTTTTTTAAGGGGGCGAAGGGCTTGCGGGTCAAGAAGGTGATTAACAACAATATCCTCTGCGTCATTGACGAGCGTAATCAGGAATTGATAGTCACCGGAAAAGGCCTCGGTTTCCGCCGCCATCCGGGAGAGTTCGTTGACCCCGAACGCGTCGAGAAAGTGTACCGCATGGAAAGCCGCGACAAGCAACGGAAATTACGCGAACTCGTGGAGCAAATTCCCATCGAACATCTCGAACTGACCGAAGAACTGATTGCCGACATCAAGCGCCGGATTTCCTCCCCGCTCAACGAATCGTTGCTCATCACGCTGGCCGACCACATCAGTTTCGCCATACGCCGTAAGCAAGAGGGCGTCACGTTTCAAAATCCCCTGCAAGGCGATATTATGTGCTACTACCCCACGGAATATCGGCTCGGGCAGTACTGCGTCAGCGTCGTGCGGGAGCGTACCGGAATCGAACTCAGCGACAGCGAGGCGTCTTTCATCGCCCTGCACATCGTCAACGCCGAACTCAATACCGACATGAGCGAGATGTACGACATCACCCGCCTGATTGAAGGCGCGTTGCAAGTCGTGGAGTACTACTATCGGCGCACGTTCGACCGGGAATCGCTGGACTTCAACCGCTTTGTGGTACATTTGCGTTACTTTGCGCAACGTCTCTTTCACAGCGGGGCCTTGGAGGACGGCGGCGCCGCGCAGGACGCGCAATTCCGGGAAATGATTATCAAAAGTTGCGCGCCGCATTACAAATGCGCCCAGCATATCGCGGAGTACGTAAAAAACACGTGGCATAGGGAACTGTCCGACGACGAGATGATTTATCTGACCATTCATCTGAAACGTATCAACGCCGGACGCAAAGACGATTAGCGCATGAACGCCGGACGCAAAGACGATTGAAACGAACAAACGCGGAACGGAAACCGCATTCAAGCGCGTGAACGCCGACCGAAAACTACCGCTTCGGCGGATTTGAATAGGAAGCGCAACACAATTTGTGAAAAGGGAGGAAATTTCTGTGAAAGACCAAATCTTTGGCGTATTGCAGAGGGTAGGCCGCTCGTTCATGTTGCCTATCGCCCTGCTCCCCGCCGCCGGACTGCTCCTCGGTATCGGCAGTTCGTTCACCAACGCAACCATGCTGGAGGCCTACCACCTCACCGGGATTATCTACCCCGGAAGCGCCCTCTATACCCTGCTGGACATTATGAACCAGTGCGGCAGCGCCGTCTTTAACAACTTGGCGTTACTGTTCGCCATGGGCGTCGCTATCGGTATGGCAAAGCGTGAAAAGGACGTGGCGGCGCTGGCTGGCGCTATCGCCTACCTCGTCATGAACACCGCCATTTCCGCCATGATTACCGCCCGCGGCGGCGTGGAGGCCATGCCCGCCAACTCTACCACGACTATGCTCGGCATTACGACGTTGCAAATGGGCGTGTTCGGCGGTATCATCGTCGGATTGGGCGTCGCGGCGCTTCATAACCGTTTCTACAAGGCGCAACTCCCGCAAGTGCTCTCCTTCTTCGGCGGCACGCGCTTCGTACCTATCATTTCCACCGCCGTCTTTCTGGTTGTCGGCATTGTCATGTTCTTCGTATGGCCTATTATCCAAATGGGTATCGCCGCGCTCGGCAATCTCGTGCTCAGTTCCGGCTATATCGGCACGTGGATTTACGGTATCATCGAACGCGCCCTGATTCCCTTCGGCCTGCACCACGTATTCTATATGCCCTTCTGGCAGACGGAAATGGGCGGTTCCGCCGTCATCAACGGCGAAACGATTTTCGGCGCGCAGAACATCTTCTTCGCCGAACTCGCCAACAGTTCCAATATTGAGCACTTCTCCGTATCCGCCACGCGCTTTATGGCCGGCAAATTCCCGTTCATGATTTTCGGTCTCCCCGGTGCCGCGCTCGCCATGTACCGTTGCGCCCGTCCGGAAAAGAAACAGGTCGCCGGCGGCCTTCTGATTTCCGCCGCCCTCACCGCCATGCTTACGGGCATTACGGAACCCATCGAATTTACGTTCCTGTTCGTCGCGCCGCTCATGTACGCCGTGCACTGCGTCTACGCCGGTCTTTCCTATATGCTCATGCATATCTTTAATGTCGGCGTGGGCATGACGTTCTCCGGCGGTATCATTGACCTGACGCTCTTCGGCATTCTGCAAGGCAACGGGAAAACAAGCTGGATTTGGGTTGTTATTGTCGGCATTGTCTATTTCTTCGTCTACTACTTCACGTTCTATTTCATGATAACCAAGATGGACCTCAAGACCCCGGGACGCGAGGCCGACGACGAGGAAACCAAACTCTTCACCCGTTCCGACTTCAAGGCCAAGACGGGTATCGGGCCTGACGGCAAGCCCAGCGGTTCCGGCGGCTTCTCCGACCCGACTTCCGCTATGATTCTCAAGGGCTTGGGCGGCAAGAAAAACCTCTCCGACGTGGACTGCTGCGCCACGCGTCTGCGCGTCACGGTTATTGATTCCGCGAAAGTCTCCGACGCCGTGCTGAAACAGTCCGGCGCGTCGGGCGTCATTCATAAGGGCAACGGCGTACAGGTCATTTACGGGCCGCAGGTGGCGGTTATCAAATCTAATCTGGAAGACTTTATGGACACGCCCGAGGCGGATTTGGTTGACACGGCGGATGTCGCCGCGCCCGTCGCCGCCGATAAGCCCAAGAATAAGGAAAAGATGAAGGATTCCACCTTGTCCGCGCATATGAACGGCACGGTGATTCCCATGGAGAAAGTGCAGGATGAGGCGTTCGCCGAATGCGCTTTGGGTCAGGGCGTCGCTATCGAGCCGTCCGAGGGACGCCTTTACAGTCCCGTCAACGGCGTCGTGGAGAACATCTTCGACACCAAACACGCCATCGGCATTCTCGCCGACGACGGCGCCGACGTGCTCCTGCATATCGGCATTGACACAGTCAAACTCAACGGTCAGCACTTCAAAGTCAACGTCGTGGAGGACCAGCCGGTCAAGAAGGGCGATTTGCTCATCACCTTCGACATGGACGCCATCAAGAAGGCGGGCTATCTGCTCACCACGCCCATGATTATCTGCAATACCGACGAGTACAGCGCGGTCAAGCCGCTCCTGACGGGCGGAGATGTCGCCGTCGGCACGCCGATTCTGGAAGTCAAGGGATAATTCACGCGCTCAGAAACCGCTGTACGCGGTCTCTGAAACCTGAACGCAATCGCAACGGACGCCCTCTCTATATCCGGGAGGGCGTCCGCGATTCTGAAAAAAGCGCGGAAAACTTTTTGATTCCATTCTTGACAGCGTTCTTTTTGAGCGCTAAGATGGAGTTACGAAATCGGAACACCGGAACGGTCAAACGGAAAGGAGCTGTACCCATGAGAAAACGCATCAGCCGGAGATGGACGGCGTTTGCAATGGCGTGTTTGCTCGCGTTGACGCTGGCGGCCTGCGGCGGCAGTCCCGCGCAGAGCGACGACGCGGCGGAACCGCCCCCGAACGCTTCCACCGAGGCCATGATTGAGGCCGAAACCGCTACCCAGTCCGCGGATACGGAAACCGTAAAGGCCCCGGACGGAACGCCCGTCGAATCGGCGTGGATTTACGTACAGGGCTACGAGTGGGGGCCGGGCGTGCCGAAACTCATTCTGGAACTGCCCGACGCGCCGCAGACGCTGGAAAGCCTCTCCAAAGACGGCGCGTTAGCGGTCACGGCGGGAGTTCAGCGCGACATTACGGAAGTCGGTTTCTCCGACAGCGAGGGCGAGTTTACCGGAGAGCCGTCCACGTTCGTCACGCTGGAACTCGAGACCACTTACGCCGTCAGCGGTTCGCCCTTCACCTATAACACCGCGATTTTCATGAATCAGTGGTCGGAGACTTACCCCGTTATCGCGGCTGTCACGGTCGACGGCGTGACTTATGTCGTTGACGACGATTTGATTGACAACCGAATCTGTCCGGAAACCGAGGCCTTCTCCGAACGCGGCGAGTATACCGACACCTATCTGAACCGTATGGACAAGAGCATGGAGGAGTATACCCTTCGTTACGCCGCCAACGCGCCGGAAGCGCTGCTCAACGACGGCGTACAGAATCCGTTGATTGTCTGGCTGCACGGTCAGGGCGAGGGCGGCACGGATGTCGACATTGAGCTTATCGGCAACGAAGTCGTGGCGCTCAACCGCGAGGAGATTCAATCGCAGTTCACGACCCCCGGCGGCGCCAACGGCGCGTATGTGCTGGCGGTGCAGTGCGAGACGTACTGGATGGACGGCGGCGACGGAACCAATAGCGGCGGCGATTTGATGTCCCGTTACACCGATATTCTTATGGACACGATTGAATACTTTGTGCAGGGGCATTTGGACGTAGACCCCAACCGCGTCTATCTGGGCGGCTGTTCCAACGGCGGCTATATGACCATGAACATGCTCGTGACGTATCCCGACTACTGGGCGGCGGCGTATCCGAATTGCGAGGCTTACGCGTGGGCCGTGTTCGAGAAGGACGCCGACGGCAATTACGCCTACGACGAGAACGGCGGCTATAAGATGACGGCGGAGCGCTGGATGTCGCCCGAAAAGATTGAAGCCATTAAGAATATCCCCATCTGGTTTGTACAGGCGCGTCAAGACCCCGTCGTAAATCCGATGTTGTTCTCTAT
>JAFSOM010000250.1 GCA_017447005.1 Oscillibacter sp. | reverse complement strand
TGCGTCACGCCGACAATCGCGCACACAAGGAACAGAATCAGCGCTTCCGCCTGACCGACGCCGTATTTCTTATAGGTGAACGCCTGATTGTAAACGTGCATAGCCGCCATTACCGACGTATTGAACGGTTCGCCTTTCGTCAGGGACAGGTTCACGTCGTAGACCATGAAACAGCGGGTAATGGTCAGGAACAGGCACTGCACAAACGAAGAAGTCATCAGGGGCACCGTGACATGGAACATCGTTTGATTGGAGGTACAGCCGTCAATCTGCGCGGCCTCGATTAAGTCCTTGGGGACGCTCATAAAGCCCGCGACGTAAATCAGCATCATATAGCCCGCGTACTGCCAGACGGAAACGATAATCAGGCACAGCATAGCGCCGCTTGTCGTGGCTAACCATGACGTGGACAGCGCGCCGATGGAAAGAGACGTTCCCAAGGCCACGAAAGCGCGGTTAAAGACGAATTTCCAAACGTAGCCTAAGACAATGCCGCCAATCAGATTCGGGATAAAGAATCCGGCGCGGAAGAAGTTTTGCCCCTTCACGCCTCTTGTCACCAGATAGGCCAGCGCGAACGCCACGACATTGACCAGAATGACGGAAATCGCGGAATAAATGACCGTCCGCCCGAGGGCCTGCCAGAAAGCGGTGTCCGCGAATGTGTCGGCGTAATTGGAAAGTCCGACAAACGGCTTGTCTTTCGATACGCCGTCCCAACTGGTCAGCGTGAGATAAAGTCCGTAGACGAACGGGAGAATGACGACCGCCACAAACGCGGCGGTGGAAATCCCCGCGAACATGGCGTACTGCTGACACTTATAAGACAGGGTGTTTTTCTTCATATTGCCGTTCACTTCCTCTTCATTCAAACTGAATCACGGCCTCCGGCGTTTTGCCGCCGGAAGCCGTATTGTCAATCGCGCTTTCAGCGTTCGACGGGAGTGGTGGAAGCCCAGTATTGCTCAATCGCGGCGGCCAGTTGAGCGCGGTCCTGCTGTCCGGCGAGATACTTCTGCAATTCCGCGCCCATCAGAGAGTAATGGTCGTCGGGCAGATAGTTGTAGTTGTCGATGAGGTTTCCGGCGTCGGCGTATTCCTTCACGGACGCGCCGAGCGGGTCAAGGTTTTCGGCGGCGATATTGGAGAACGCCGGAACCAACGCGCAGTCTTCCGTGATGAACTTGTTGCCGTCCTCGCTGAACACCAGCCAGTTGAGGAAGTCCTTGGCGGCCTGACGCTGTTCGTCGGACGTGAACTCGGAGGAGTCGATAAAGAAGAACTTGGAGCCGCCGCCGACCAGTTTCTGATTGTCGCCGTCGTCCAGATTCTGCGGAACGGGCATCATGCCCAGATTTTCGGAGTAGTCATAGGAGTTAATCATCGCCCAGTCCCAGTTTCCGCCGAACATGAACGCGATTTTGCCTTCCGCCAGATACTGTTCGGAGACTTCGCGCTCGGCGGCAATCGGGGAGGCGGCGGCGTAGTTGTACTGTTTCATCACGTCGAAATAGTCCATCAGGGCGTTGAACTTCTCGTTGTCGGCGACCGTGGAGGTTCCGTCGTACAGGCCGTCAACATACGCGAAAACGTCGTCCTGCTCCTCATAGACTTCGGCGAGGAAATGTCCGGCGAGCGACCAGTCCTCTTTCATAATGCCGACGGGCGCTTCCATGCCGCCGGCGACGAGCGTTTCGAGCAGGCCCTTGAACGCGTCCAGCGTGGCGTAATCGGACGGCACAAACGGCTCTCCGGTAATGGCCTCAATCGCGTCGGCGTTGTACATCAGGCCCCGCGCCTCTACGCATACCGGGAAGCCCATCACTTGGTCTCCCACGCTCACGGCGTAATTCGTATTGGCAACCCAGTCTTCGCCGCTCATGTCAACGGCGTGTTCCGGCCCTAAGGAATAAACGTCCTTGGCGTCGACCATGGCCAGCGTATAGGGGTCATTGGAGGCGTAACGGGTGGCCATATGCGCGGCTACGGTATCGCTGGAGAAATAGACTTCCACGCCGACGCCCGTGGCCTTGGAGTACTCCTCCGCCATTTCCTCGAACTGCGACTGAATTTCCGACTTGGAATTGAAAATCGTGATGTTGACATTGCCGCCGGATTCGGCGCCGCCGTCCGGACTAGCGTCAGGAGCCGCCGTTTCGCCGCCTCCGCCGCCGCAGGCCGCAAGAGACAGGGCCATCAGCGCCGCAAGAAGCGCCGCGCAGAACTTTTTCATAAAATCTTCCTCCTTTTGATTGAAACGCCCTATGAAAGCCTCCGGCGCGCAAGCGGCTTGAAATTTCAGGGAATTTTACGTATAATTTCAAAAAATGCACACTGAAACACGCGCCGAAATGCACACCGAAAAGTTTTCATATGCCGCTTTACATTGCAAAATATCACAAAATAGGAATAATGTCAAGGATTTTATCGTCTGTCGGGGCATAGGCCGTCAGGAAACGTTTTTCTTTTGTGCAAAACGTCATTTGGCCTGAAAAAAGAACGGCGCGTATTTTGCGGGAATTTGAAAGAACGAAACGGACGTAACTTTAAACTTTTCGGCATTTTCAAGGGGAATCGAAAAAGCGTCCTTCCGGGAAGGGCGTTTTTCCTCCCGCCGACGTTCGTCAAAAAAGAGAAAAATTCAAAAATTCTTTATCTATAACAAAGAAGGCTTTCGCGTCCGAAACCGGATAAAGCGAAAAGGGAGGCTTTCCATGTACGAAAAAATTTTCCATTCCGAGAACCCGTTCTGGAACGGAATGGGACGCTTGTTTGACATTGTGGAATTGAATCTGCTGTGGCTGGTCTGTTCGATTCCGCTGTTTACCGTCGGCCCCGCCGCCGTCGCGCTCTACTCCGCGATGACGGCCTTGGTTCGCGGAAAGGAAACGTACCCGCACCGCGATTTTTTCCGCGCTTTCCGGAAAAACTTCCGAAAGAATGCGGCGGCGGGACTGCTTTTATTCGCGGTCTGCGCGTTCCTGTGGACGGATGTCCGAATTTGCCGACAGTCGGGAACGGGCCTTTTTACGTTTCTGATGGTCTTTTTCTTTATTCTCCTGCTCTTCTGGCTCTTTACGGCGCTCTACGCGCTCCCTCTGCTGGCCCTGTACGACGGCGACTTGAAAACTACGCTGATTCTGGCCTTTACGCTCTCGATTCGCCGCTTTCCGCTCACTATCGCGCTTCTGTGCGTCACGGCGGCGACGTTCTGGATATGCCATTTGGCGCCGTTACTGACTATTGCGGCGGTCGGAATTGCCGTCCATATCAAACTGTTTATGTTACTACCGGTTTTAAAGCCGTGGCTGTCCGTATCCGGCGACGGCGACGAGTGACCGGAACGCTGATTCCGCGACGGCGGAACGGCGCGCATAAAAAGCGGACGCCCGTACTGCATGGGCGTCCGTTTCGCGTATCGCGGGAAGCGTTATTTGACCGCCGCGAAGCCTTTTTCAAGGTCGGCGATGATGTCGTCGGCGTGTTCCGTACCGATGGAGAGGCGGATAGTGTTGGGGTAAATGCCAGCGTCCGCGAGTTCCTCCGGCGAAAGCTGGGAATGCGTGGTCGTGGCGGGGTGAATCACAAGCGACTTGACATCCGCGACGTTCGCCAGCAGGGAGAATAGACTCAGGCCGTTGATGAATTGGAAGGCCTCTTTCTGTCCGCCCTTGATGTTAAACGTAAAGATGGACGCGCCGCCATTGGGGAAATATTTCTCATACAGCGCGTGGTCGGGGTGGTCGGGCAGGGACGGATGATAAACTTTCTCCACTTGCGGATGAGCGCTCAGATACTCCACGACTTTTTTCGTATTCTCCGCGTGACGCTCCAAGCGTAAAGAGAGCGTTTCCGTACCCTGTAAGAGCAGGAAGGCCGCGAAAGGCGAGACGCAGGAACCCGTATCGCGCAGGAGAATGGCGCGGATATAGGTAGCGAACGCCGCTTTTCCCGCCGCCTCCGTGAAGCGGACGCCGTGATAACTCGGGTTCGGTTCGGAAATCCACGGGTATTTCCCGGACGCGGCCCAGTCGAATGTCCCGCCGTCGACAATGACGCCGCCCAGCGTCGTGCCGTGTCCGCAGATGAATTTCGTGGCGGAGTGCACGACAATGTCCGCGCCGTGTTCCAGCGGACGAATAAAGTACGGCGTCCCGAAGGTGTTGTCGATGACCAGCGGCAGACCGTGCGCGTGGGCGATTTGCGCGAGCGCGTCAATGTCGGGAATGTCGCTGTTGGGATTGCCCAGCGTCTCAATATAAATGGCCTTGGTATTCGGGCGAATGGCGGCGGTGACTTCCGTGATGTCGTGGATATTGACGAACGTGGATTCAATGCCGTACAGCGGCAGAGTATGCGCCAACAGATTGACGGAGCCGCCGTAAATGGTTTTCTGCGCGACGATATGCTCTCCTTTCGTCGCAAGGGCCTGAATGGCGTAGGTAATCGCCGCCGCGCCGGAGGAGACGGCTAGCCCGGCGACGCCGCCCTCTAACGCCGCGATACGGTCTTCAAAAACGCCTTGCGTGGAGTTCGTCAGGCGTCCGTAGATGTTCCCGGGGTCCGTGAGGCCGAAGCGCGCCGCCGCGTGTTCGGCGTTGTGGAATACATACTCCATCGTAGCGTAAATCGGCACGGCGCGGGACTCGCTGACGGGGTCGGGGACTTCCTGTCCGGCGTGAATTTGGAGCGTTTCAAAACGATAGTTT
>JAFSOM010000249.1 GCA_017447005.1 Oscillibacter sp. | reverse complement strand
GTATAGGGTCTGTAGTCATACGCCTCCACCCCGGCGGGGACAGCGAAGTTCGGGGTTTTCATCATGGAATACCCGTGGTCAATGCCAACGGTCAGTTTATTGCTCAAATATGGCTCCTTGTATTATAGAGTAGTAGTTTTTATAGACCCTCTCCAAGGTCTGTGCTACACTGTAAAGGATGCTGTGGATTGGTATCAGACTCCTACCGCTCGACGGTTCAAGAAAGGCTCCAACCACAGCCCTTAGTTTGACTGCGATAAGGAAATAAGCAAAAGACTACCAGCGGACAGACCGTAGTGCAACAAAATTTGAGGCAATCTTTAATGGTTGCCTCAAATTTTGTTAATAAGCGACTTACTTTGACAGCATTTCCCCCGCCTTATAATAAAAATACAAATCTTTCCGCTCAATATCTTTTTGAGCTTCTCGATATTCATTATAAGACGAAATAATTTTGGAAACAGCATAAGCACTACCCGCTGTCAGCATTGCGGTGTCAGAAGAAAAAGCGTCATTAAATGCTGAAATGACACCTCCCGCCGCAATGCTTACAATAAGGCCGCCCGCAAAACCTCCGGCAGACTGTAGCATATTCTCATCGGCGAAGAATTTCTTCCCTAAGTTTTTGAGAAAACAGCTATCCTGCGTTTGCTCTTGAATTTCTAATACAGCCGGAGCCACTTCATTGCGATAAAGAACCTCACACTCCGTTTCAAAATCGTCATCCCACGGTACAGTTTGAATTTGCTCCGAATATTCAAACATTTTTCGCCGGAATCTGATTAAAGGGTCGGAGAGTTCGCGTTTTATGTCGATTAACTCGTCCATAGTTGCGGTGTCAAATGACGGCAGTCGTTGCAAATAATTATCCGCCAAGCCCGCGTGGGTGATTTTTCGCTTATCAGAATCGCTTATATTGACAATTCTGCTACTGATAGCCGATTTCATCAAATGATTCGACTGCTCATCAAACAACGGGTAGCTTTGGTGCAGGGCCTTTTTCAGAGCACGAAAATATTCGTAAACCGAATTGGAATCATCCAGCATACTCTGAAATTTTTCGACTTTTACTTGACCGCTTTTCATTAGAAGCCGGAGGTCTTGTCCGGCTTCCCGGTCTACCATTACATAGGCTTGTTCAGAAATCATCTGGACGATTTTCCGCATTTTTTGCCGCATTCCTACTTTCACGGAATAAGGAATAGCCTTGTATTTCTTGCTAAAGAGTATTTGTCCTAACTGTTCAGCAACATTGTTTGCGTTTTCATAGAGAACAGGGTCGTTTTTCTTAACAAGGGGAACGACTTGCTTGATAAATTGAAGCATGGAGCGTTCATCAACGCCAACATTATCGTCAGTCAGGCGCTCAAAAACATATGCCATAGGACTAATCAAGGTAATTTTATCGGCGTATAAGAGAGCTGATTTAATATAACTCATCTCTCTTTCTAAACTAACGCCTTTAGGAACGAGTGCGATTGTAAAATCAAAGCCCATAGTTTTCGTCACTTTCTGTATACTTTGCGTATACTTATAGCAACCTATTTAGGTCAGCTAACTTCTGATACAGTTTCATCAACGCCGCGACGCAACCGCTTTCAGATTTGATGTCCCACGCCTTGCCATACGCCTCCCATACGGCGGCGTCATTCTGACGATGCGCTTTCAGGAGGTCAGGCGGCATACCGCCCGCGCCGGGATTCTTATACAGGATAGCAAGACTGCAATCCGCATGACGGGCGCGGACATCCAGAATTGTCTGCGCGGTACGCTCAATCTTGACCCGTTGCGCGGCGGTCGGATTAGGCCACGGGAAATTGTTGTACACCACGTTCCCTGAATATTGATACCGCATTTCAAGCCGTCCCGCTACCGCCCGCATCCACGCCATATGAACATTGGAAGTCAGAACGCCGAAATGGTACAGGCTCGCGTCCGGCACAATCAGGGCGCTACCGTTGACGATAATTTCAGGAGAGACATAGGAAATAGGGATATACCGCCGATTTTCAGAGGAAACTTTGGGAATGACCAGCATAGTGGTATCCGGCTGGCGAATTTCTCCGAACAGGGTGGGGGTATCCGCTAAGGCGAGAGTCTGCGGACGGTTACTGCCCCTCCGAAATTCCGCTGTCGCTTTGACGCGCTCCGTAATCAGCTTTGATTTTTGCAGTTCCTTTGGCGACGCGTCCTTCAGCCATAGGCACCAGCGGTCTTTATTCTGTATCAGTTCCACGCCTCCGGCGTATTTGCGGATAAACTGCGCGTTTTCGGCTCTTTCAGCCAAAAGAGCGTCCACATCTTCCTTGTTCAGAATCAAATGTCCATCGTCGATAGGCATACTTCCATAGGAAATGGCTGGAACGTCACAGACGGGCTTGCTTCGACTGCTCACGAGAATAGATGGCGCGTCCACCAGATAGGGACTGATATTGCTGACCGTTTCCGAACGCCGTTCGCTGTAATACAAGCGCGGCGGCTTTTCGTTCCTGCCGACGCTGAAACCGATAATCACGCAATGGACGTGCGCCTTGATACTCGCTTCGCTGTCCCAGCGGAAAGTGCGGTAGGCGAAATCAATATGCGCTCCCGCGTCAAGCATTTGTTGCCAGAAAATCGGAACCTGCTCTCCCTGCGTGATGGAATTTGTCGAAACGAACGCCGCTCGAATGGACGTTTGCCGAATCAGTTTGACGGCTTTCATATACCATCCGGTCACATAGTCAAGATTTCCCACGCCTTTCGCTTTCTGGTCAAATAAGGCTATAAGTTCGGCTTTTTGTGCCTTGGTCTGCTCCTTTTTGCCGACAAACGGGGGATTTCCCATGATGTATGTTAGACTTTGCTTCGGCGCTACGCTCTCCCAATCCAACCGCAAGGCGTCTCCCTCTATGATGTTGGCGTAACTTTTAAGGGGAAGAAACTCCAACTGCATATGGACAATATCTTCGGTCTTTTTCAACATCTGCGATTCCGCAATCCAAAGGGCGGTTCTGGCAACCGTCACAGCGAAATCGTTAATTTCAATGCCATAAAACTGCCCGATACTGACCTCAATGCCCAGAAAATCAGTATCAATAATCTCCATGCCCATTTGCCCTTGGACGCCCTGATAGAACTCCTGAATAACTTCGTTTTCCAAAGAACGCAAAGACAGATACGTTTCCGTGAGAAAGTTCCCGGAACCGCAGGCGGGGTCTAAAAAACGTAGAGACGCCAGCTTATGCTTGAACGCTTCCAAATAACGCTTGCGCCAACTGTCTGCCGTGGGACGTGCTTTAATTGCGGCTAATTCCTCCCGCAAATCGTCCAGAAACAAAGGGTCAATGACTTTATGGATATTCTCAATGCTGGTATAGTGCATACCGCCGGAACGCCGGGTTTCGGGATTCAGGGTGGATTCAAAAACCGCGCCGAAAATTGTCGGACTGATTTCCGACCAGTCGAAATCCTCACTGGCCTTATGGAGAATCAAATCCATAATATCATCATTCAGGCGCGGAATGATGATATGCTCATCCGCGAACAAACCGCCATTGACATAGGGAAACGCCATCAATTCGTCATCCATGTAAGGGTCGCGTTCATCCAGCTTTTGGTCTAACACCTGAAACAGTTTAATCAAAGCGTCGCGGGCGTCTCGTGCGCTAAACCTCTGCAAATAATCGTGAAACATCTTCTTTTGGTTGAAAATGCCCGCATCTTCCGCATACAGGCAGAAAACCAAACGAACGCAGAGCGCATTCAGGCTTTTGAGCGTTTCCGCGCTTTCAGGGTCTTTGTACTGCTTCAGCAACGCGTCATAAAGGACGCCGACAATTTCGCCAGCCTGTAAGGAAATCTCCATTTCCTTACGAATATTGGTATCCTTTGCGTTTACCAGAAAATTGAGACGGGCGTACTCCGAACCCAGATTTTCGAGCAACACGGATTCCGGCTCATCATGGATACGCTCCATGTCATAAATGAGAAATTCCCGAAAATTGCACGTAACAATCCATCGGGGACGCTGGGAAAACGGCAACTCGGAAGAATATCGCTTCGCCTGTTGGAAAGGCGTCAGCAGTGTGCCGTCAGACTGCTTGATGGGTTTGCGCAGGTCTTTGTTGACGCTCTTTTGTTCAATCAGAACATGAGTAGAGGGAATATGTCCGTCAATGAAACTGGTATGGTCTAACTGTACCTGTTCCTCAAAGGTAATAAAACTGTCCGCGTCCTCAACGCCCAGCACATTTGTCAGTAGTGTTGTCCAGAAAATTTGGCTTTCGCCCTTTTCATAACCCCGGTCTTTCCACCGTTCCGCAAATTTCGCGGCGGCGGCGCGTTTCTCCACGTCTGTCATATCCAACCTCCAATAGAGGATTCTGCCAAATGGTAGTATAGCATATTTTTTCGTATTTGTATAGCCTTTTTGGGATTATTTGATGAATTTTCTAAAACACGCTCTTACTGATAGAAAACGTACTTGGATTGAGAATTAGGATGCGTTTTCCTAACTTTTTTGCGTATCTCACTGTTGCCGCTGTACCGCCGCGCCATTCTCCGTTGTAGACTGCCAACAGCATATCCGCATGGTCTACCATGAAGCGGTTCCGTTCGAGCATACATCCCTTGCGATATTCCCTGTGCATATACAAGACGCCATCCGCCCGGTCAAGAATGCCTTGATACCGCTCCCGCGCTGACGCGCTCCAACTGTCCGACTGCCCCCGATAAGGC
>JAFSOM010000248.1 GCA_017447005.1 Oscillibacter sp. | reverse complement strand
TGAGCAAACGTGTGGCCGCTTCCTAAATAATGCTTGACAGCCTTCATCCTCAAGTCCACACTGTACGCCATAATGATCCCATCCTTTCCGCTTTTTAATATACAATATTTACAATCAATAGTCAAGTGGGATAACTATAATCGCCCTCTTTGGGCGCGTTCGCGGCGGCGGCTCTCTGGAAAACGCCTTCCACCGCACGGCTTAAATCGTCCATATCAAACCTCCTCACAGGCTCCCGGTCATGTCGCCGGGGTCGTATTCAAACGGCGTTTCGTTCCCGCCGCCGTTTCCATTGTCGCGGTCACGCCGTTCCCACGTTCGGACACAGGCTTTCCAGTCCGCCATCGGATTCTTGCCCACTTTCCAGCCCTTAGAGGCGTAGAAGTCCACGAAACGCTCCGGGTCAACGCGGTTGCCTCGTTCACGGCAATAGGCTCTGACTTCATCGACGGAAGGGGGAGAGAAACGCGGAGAGCGTCCGCCGCCGACAGGCGGAATCGTTCCAGCTTCAGTTCCAGTTTTAGTTCCAGTTCCAGTTTCAGCTTCAGTTCCAGTTTCAGTGCTTTCCGCTTTTGGAAACCTATGGTTTTCATTTTCAAAACCATAGGTTTCTTTTTTCGGTCTGCCGCCTTTTTTGCCGCCTTCGCGTTTGGATGCGTTCGCGTCAATGCTGGGCTTTGCGACGATAAAAGCGACGAGGGGCATACCGGATAACTTCGGCTCGACCCCATAAAGGGCATAATCGCAGATGGCCAGAAAAGTAGCGAGTTGGTCTTCCGGCGTCATGACCGCGATAGCCTCCCGAAATGAGCGGTAGAACACGAAAGATTCCTGCGGGTATTCATTCATCCGCGCCGCTCCTCTCCAGATAGGACATCAGCATATCCACGTTGATGAGCTTCTTACGGCCTACAGGAACGCAAGGCACAACGCCAGTAGCAATCAGTCGGCGAATGTAACGCAGGGTCACAGCGGTTTCCGGGTCTTCCGCCTTGATGATGTCAAGCGCTCCCGCCGCCGTCCGCATTCGTGGCGTCATAGGTCACACCTCCTTCCTGTTCGTCCCGCTCGGCGCACTCCTCGAACGTCTGCCCACCATCAGGCAAGTCCAGAACGTCACGCACAGCGCGGACGATTTTAGGGGCTTTCCGCTGTCCCGTGAGGATTTTGGAAAGATACGCGTTGTCCACATATAGCCCCGTAGCCTTTCTCACCTCGCCTACTAACCAAGTCTGGGTGCGGGTAGGCGGCCCAAGGAGTTTTGCCTTAACTGACAAGCCGAAATCCGTGTAATTAGCCATATTGACGAAATTTCTCCTTTCTCCGAAAATCACTTGACAAGTACAAAACTATGTACTATTATTAAGAAATCCCAAGAAGAGGTACTAAGTTTTGTACAGCCGCCGCGAGTGTGATTATAGTACCTGTTATTGTACAAGCCAATCACAAATTGTACAAAAATTAGAACTTCTCCATTATGCACAAAATGGAGGCGGTGAAAATGTCTGATTTGTATAATCGTATCTATGAGCTCTGTCAAAATAAGGGCATTACCATCGGACGTATGTGCAAGGAACTCGGAATCAGCCGCGGAAACCTGACGGAATTGAAAATGGGGCGCATTAAAACGCTCAAAACCGACAATCTTCGGAAAATCGCGTATTATTTCAAAGTCCCTCTTGACTATCTCGTGGGCGACACGCTCAATATCATTGGCAAAGCAAGAATTGATATAGGCCTGCCATTGGAAAAACTATGCTTGATGACGGATATATCTTATGACAGGTTGCAACGTATCGAAAGCGGTGCCGTACTCCCTACGTTTTCGGAAGCCCTCCGTATTACCGCGTCTTTGGCAATTCCTATCGCGCAAGTGAAATATACGGAAGACCCCGACCCGTACTCTGACGATGTTTTGGACGCCGATGAGGATACCCCTATGCCCAATTACCTCGAACGTGCGGAACAGATATTCACAAAACTCAATCAAAACGGCATTGAGGAGGCGCTTAAGCGGATTGAGGAACTTTCTGAAATCCCTAAGTACCAGTTTGACGAGTCCGCAGATAGTTGACGGCAACTCATTATCGCATAAAAAACGCCTCCCTACTGACGCACAGTAGGGAGGGCGCGAAAGGAGGTTTTGAAACATTATGGCAACCTACACAAAACGCGGAAAGTCATACCGTATCCGCGCCTCTGTGGGCTACACGCCGGAGGGAAAGCAGGTCATGAAGTCCAAGACGTGGACGCCCTCGCCGGGTATGACGGAACGCCAGATTGAAAAGGAACTCAATCGGCAGATGGTTCTTTTCGATGAGGAATGCCGGGGCGCGTCCCTCACGGACGGACACATCAAGTTTCAGTCGTTCGCGGAGCAGTGGACAAAAGAATACGTGGAAAAGTCCTTGGGCAAGCGCACACAGGCGAACTACAAGCAGATGGAACCGCGTATTTACGCAAGCATTGGACACCTGTACATGGACAAAATCACGCCCCGACAGATTCAACGCTTTATCAACAGTCTGAGCGAACCGGGCGCAAATCAGACCCATGAGGAAAAAGGCCTGTCCCCTAAGAGCGTCAAGAATCACCTGTCCTTGATTTCCTCCGTTTTCAGTTACGCTATCAAGATGGGAATGCTCCAATACAATCCCTGTCGGGCGGTCACGTTGCCGCCGCTGGAAACTGGAAAAGAGAGGGTATGTTATACGATGGAGGAAGCGCAGGCATTCCTTGACGCCTTGACGGAAGCCCCTCTCCGGTGGCAGGTGTTCTTCTCGCTGGCCTTGTTCGGCGGGTTCCGGCGTGAGGAATTGTGCGGCTTTGAGTTTGGAGATTTTGACTTTGAACAGCACACGGTATCCGTCCGCCGCGCTTCTCTCTATACGCCGCAGGACGGTATTATCACCGCTCCCACCAAGACCGCCAAAAGCCGCCGCACGTTGAAACTCCCCGCGTGGATATTCGACTTGGTAAAACATCTCCAGACAGACCAAATCCGCCAGCGTCTGGCCTTGGGCGACCAGTGGCGCGAGTGCGGACGCCTCTTTACAAAACAGGACGGCTCCCCTATCGGACTTCAACAGCCGTACCAATGGCTACAGAAGTTTTGCGCCGACCATGACCTTCCGTTCTATGGAATCCACCAGTTCCGGCACCTGAACGCGTCCCTGCTCATCTACAACAATGAGGACATCAAGACTGTATCCGCCGCCTTGGGACATAGCCAGACTTCCACCACGCTGAACATCTACGCCCACACCTTTGAGACGGCGCAGGCCCGCGCCAATGAAGCCATCGCGGAGAAACTGCCCGTGAAATTCGGACGGCGGCGGGCGTGAAATCTGGTCGTTGTTTGGTCGTTGACTTGGTGAAACGGCGCGTAAAAGCCTGAACATTTACGCAAGATAAACCGTCGTGAATGAGGGGTTATGTATGGATTTGAAAACCAAAGCAATCAGGCGTAACATGGGAAGCTCTTTTCGAGTCCTGTATCGTCCACCAGAAAAGTTCCGAAAATTGACCGGAAACGGTTGGTTTTCGGAACTTTTTCGCTATATTGATTTTCCAGTATTTGCCATAATTTAGGGCCATTTGGGGCTATTTCGGGTGTCGTTGTTGCAAAAGTGTTGCAAATTTTCTAAATCCGTCCAGCCCAGACGCCATGCGGCTTCCGGCGTTTTTTGACCCCACACGCATTTTTTTGACATTTTGCGACATTTTAGCGGAATTTTAGAGCGCGGACGCATGAAATGAAAGTTAGATTTTCAGCGCGTCCCGGACTTTCTCGGCGGTCTGAGCCTCCCGGTTCAGACGGTCGTAGTGGGTGTAGACGCGCAGAGTCATGTCCACCGTGCTGTGTCCGGCCAGATACTGAATCTCCTTGATGTCCAGCCCCGCCTCAAAGAGACGGGTTACATAGGTGTGCCGGAGAATGTGCGCCGTCACATGGGTGTCCGGAAGCTCCCGCTCGATGAGCTTCCACATGCTCTTGTACGAGGACTTCGTCAGAGGCTTATGGTTCTGCATGGGAATTACATACTGTGAATGCGTGTTCCGCTTTCTTGCCAACAGCCACGCTTCCAGCTCTTCCGAAAGGGGCACGTCCCGCTTGCTCGCCTTGGTTTTCAGCTCGTCGCTGATAGTCGTCTCGTAGCGTCCCATCACCGCGTTGCGGCGGACATGGATGACCTTGTTTTCAAAGTCAATGTCCTCCCATTTGAGGGCGACGATTTCCCCGCGCCGCATTCCGGTGTGGAGGGCGGTCAGCAGGAATGTCTTTGCGCGGCGGTTTTCCACCCGTTCCAGAAGCGTCTGGCTCTCCTGGGGAGTCAGCGCGATTTTTTCGGGCGTCTTTTTGCCGCCGGCTTTCAGCATACCGCTGACGGGAGACTTCGCCACCAGCCCGTTTTCCTCCGCCGCCTTGAAAATGCTCCGAAGGTGAATCAGCGCTTTGGACTGGAGGCTGTTGCTTTTGTCGGAGAGGCGCGCCATGACGGCCTGAATCTGCATGGGCGTGATGTCGCGCAGACGGCAACCGCCCAAATAGGGAAGAATATGCTGGTTCAGCACAT
>JAFSOM010000247.1 GCA_017447005.1 Oscillibacter sp. | reverse complement strand
GTACCCGCTACGGCATGCGCGACCATATGGGACGCGGTAACAACCTCTTTTCCCACGCTTATATTGTCCCGCTTGACGACTTTCTTGCGCGTCCGGAAATCCTCTGCGGCCTCGACGCGTCCGCCTTCGTACAGGACGCCGGGCGCGGCGTGACCCCCGAGAGCGAATCCGCCGAATTAGCCCGCCTTGCCCTGTCGCGTCTGCAAGAGGGACGCTTACAGGACATCCCCCCCGGCGACATCCCCGATTTTCCGTCCGCCCTGCGCGCCGCCGGGTTCTACGACAACCGCGACGCTTATAAAATCCTCCTGCAATGCGTCTGCGCCCGTATGGACGCCCGACGCGAACAGGGCCAAATCGCGCCGCTCTATATCCAATACGAACCCGGCGACAATCCCGATAAGACGTTCCGGCAAATCCTCTGCTGTCTGTTGTACGGCCTCCCCGTCTCCATGCGCCGCGAACTGCGCGTCTCCAACTGGACGGAGCTTGACAATACGCCCAAAGACCTCATCTTTACCACAGAAGACGTTACCCGCTTATCCGGCGCGGGCGGCGCGTATCTCGTACTACGTACCGGGGCGCGCAACGTGGAGCGGCGGCGTATGGCGCGGCTGGAGCGTTCCGGTTACCTCCCTTACGCCGCCTTACGCCTCCCGCCCGAACATTTCCCCGCCTTCTTCGACGGTCTCGACCGCTACGCCAAAGCCCTAGGCGATACCGACGGCATAAGCGAAAGCGTGCGGAAAATCGTCTGGCAATGCTACTGGAATCCCGAAAGCCTCTCCTTCTCCGACCGTCCCGCCGTGGAGCGTCTTGACCGTAAGGAATTGATTTCGCTGTTGAGCGACGCCGCCGAAAGCGGTCTGTATAGCATGGGCATGCGCGAAATTATCGCCGCCGCCCGCAAACGCATACCCCTTGACACCCTCACCGAATCCCTGCGCGAAACCTTGGAAAACTGGGACGCCGAATACCGTCGCCGTCACGACATGCCGCCCAAAGCTCCCGACGCGCCGGAAACGCCCGCGACGCCCATACTCACAGAGGAATCACAATTCGCCCTCATCCGGCGCTGCGCGCCACCTTCCCCCGTAGACGGGGGAAGGCCTGACCCTTCCAGCGTTGCGATAGACACTCGCCCCCCGGAACGGGGGGAGATGTCACGCAGTGACAGAGGGGGGCTATCGTATGGACAAGGGGAAGGGTTTGAACGGGGGGAGAATCTCACAGAAGGCGACAGAGGGGGGCTATCGAACGCCGCGACGCCGGAAACGGCATTCGCTGGAACCCCCCTAAATCCCCCCTTTCAGGGGGGACTTCCGGGACTTGAAAACGTTTCCGAAACCAGTTCCCCCGCCCCTGAAAGGGGAGGGGGGCAGGGGGAGGGGGCTTATCCCCCTGCGGAAACGTCCCTCACGCCCGCGCCGCTGTTGCCCGTCGTGGACTGGGACGCCGCCGAACGCGACTGGCTCGCCCTCCCCGACAAACGCCGTCAGAGCGTGACGGAGTGGCTCGGCGAACTCCTTGACAATGCGCCTACCGTACCCATCGCGGAGGCCGCCTTCCGCCGTCAGAGCGCGAACCTGTCGGAACGCGACCGCCGCTTATACTTGCTCGTCATGATTGACCGTCAAGTTTCCGGCAAGCTCAATCCCCGCGCCGTGGTACGCGCCTACTGCCGGGAGGAACTCGCCCGCGCCCGCGTCAAACCCGCCGCCGTCCGCTGGAACGCGCTCTCGAAAGTCGCGTCCGTCAACGAACGTCTGCAAGCCCCGGACTTGTCCGAACAAGTCCGCGACGAGGCCCGCGAACTCTATCAAAAGGAGCTGTCGCCCTGCGATACGCAAGGCCGCGCCGTCACGCTGTTGCGCATGTATGAGGAAATCATCGGGCGTCTCGACCCCGGCGGAACGGAAAACGCGTGGAACGGCGAACAGTACGACACGTTCAGCCGGAACGCCCGGAAATTCTACTGGGACCGCGTGGACGGGAACTGGAAATACTTCTCGTTCGACGCGCTCGACGAGTACGACGCCTTCCGCGACGGTCGCCCCCACGCCTTCCCTACCCTTATCCGGCTGGCCGACGGTTTCCGCGTCCCCAAAGCGCGGGAGTTTTTGAAGCAAGTCCGCCTGTTCTTTGAGGCCTCCGATACCCCCGACTATTATACCGACGAAAACCGCCTCCGCATTACCGCCCTACTGTACGACGAACTCGAACGCCGTCACGCCGCGACGCTCCCCGACCATTACCGCGGCTGGCTCAACGTCGTCACCGTCGCCGAGGAGAAAAATACCGTCCCCGCCGTACAGGAACTCTTCGACGCCGTCTCTCCCTTTGACGTGTGGAAACTGACCGAATCTTACCCGCGCTTTATCTGGCGGTGTAAGGACGGTGGCGACCGCAAAGCCCGTGAGGCCGTCTACCCGCTTATCCGCGACGCCTGTTTCGCCAACGACGCCGCGCAAACCGTCCCGCTTGACCTCTGGATTACCCTAGGAAACGAGGCCGTCAGCTTCTACGAACTCCACAACCCCTTCGCCGTCTTTGAGAAATTCCCCGCCGCCGTCTTACGTCTCCCGCCCGCCGACGCCGTGCGCGACAGTTCCCTCATGACCAGTCCCGCCATACGCGACCGCGCCGCCGCCTACCTCAAATACCGCGTTCCCCCCGACATCCGTCAGGCCGTCCGCGGCTGGCTTGACGAGGTCAACGGGAAGCGCAAACGATTCTAATCAGGAGGAAACGCCATGCGCATTATCCGACGCGCCGCCGCATTCGTCGCGGCCCTACTGCTCACCGTCTGCGGCCTCATCCCCGCACGCGCCGACGACGCCGATACCTTCCGTTCCATCCTTATCCGCAACGTCGATTTGTTCGTCGACGGCGGCGGGTACTATACCAGACGGGACTACAACCCGCTCTTCGTCCGTACCGCGTGGGACGGCATGGAACAGGCCTTATCGTTCGACGCCGCCGGGCGGCCCGTCTGGGACGTGTCCGTACTGCGCCCGTCGTTCTGTTCGGAAGCCTGCTATATGGCCCTGCTCCGCGCCCTGTCCGACTGGGATTCCGGCGGCGCCATTTCCCCCGCCGCGTGGCGCAATCTCAAACCCTACGCCGTCGAGGGTCTCGCGTGGCCCTATCAGCATGACGGTTACGGCTGTTGGGGACGCGCCAACGCCAACGGCCCCGGCTTCGCCGCCTTGATAGCGCGTCTGGGCGCCGGGACAAACCTCTATATCGGCAATCCGTCCGAGTACGCCTCCGCCTCCGCTTACTGGCAACGCTGGGACAGCGTACAAAAAGGCGACTTCGTCAAGCTCTTCTGGAACCGCTATATCGGCGCCGACGAATCCCATTACGAATCCGGGCATATGGTACTGTTTATCGGTCGCGCCAAGTCCTATGTCAACGGCAAGCGCGACGACATTATTACCTATTGGTCATCGAACGGCTCCGGGACGAATCCCAACGGCGGCTACGGTATCACAAGCTGTCGGGCGTCGAAAATCTACCGCGCCGTCCGGACGCGTATCACCAACCCCGCCGCCTTCGACCGCGCCCGGGAGATTGACCCGTTAAGCCGCGATTCCTGGCTCGCCGCGCTGGAAAGCTCCCATCTGGGCACGGTGGCCGAATTAAAGACCGCTATCTCCGGCGGCGTCGTGGAGTGGAACTGGCCCTATTAATCCGGCGCGGCCCGGCGCGTGACAACGGTGTGTTTCTTGAAAAAGGCGTGATAGCCGACGTTCGTTCCGGCGGGAATCTCCACGCTTTTCAGATTTTCGCAAAACGCGAACGCCCAGTTGCCGATTGCCCTCACGCTGTCCGGTATGCGTATGTCCGTCAGGCTTTTGCACCCGTAGAACGCGCTGACGCCAATTTTCGTCACGCCGCGTCCAAGCCGCGCTTCGGTCAGGTTGCCGCAACCCTCAAAGGCCCGGTCGCCGATTGCGTCAATATTGTCCTCAATCGCTACGGAAAGAATCTTCTCCCGGCTCCGCTCCCACGGCGTCGCGCCGCAGTTGTCAATCGGGTTGAGCTGGTATGGGGGAATGGAGGCGTTATGTATCCGCTCCGGCATGCCTTCGCGTTTGGCAATCGTCAGAACGCCGTCCGCGCTCAATCGCCACTGTATCTGTCCGGTTTTATGCCACTCCGGCGCCTTGCACGACGCGAACGCCGCTTCCCGTCCCAGACGTTCCGCGAACTCCGCCGCGTCCGCGTACTGGTACAGCGGCATATATTGCAGTTTTCGCAAAAGCCGGTAAAATCCTCCGAAACTCTCCTCTTTCGGCTCGTCCAGACAGAGCGGCACAACCTTTTTTTCCTTGTGGTACGCCCATGTCGTCTCAAAGAAACAGTAGCGGGAATCCGAAAACGCCGCCGAAAACAGCGGACAAAATACCGCGCACCGCTCCACTTTCTCTAACAGCGCGTCCAGCCAGTCCGCGCCCGCCTCTATGCCCGCGTCGTACCAGAACCGCCAGCCCGCGTCCGCCAACGCCTCCAGTAACGGTTTCACCCGTTCCCAGTCCTTGCGGGCGTAGCTGATAAAGATATAGGGTTCGCCTCCCTCGTATGGCTCCAACGTCCCCGCCTCCCGTCGCGTTTTGCCGCATTATAGCATAACGCCGCGCAATCCGCAAGCGTCATGGTTCGCCGGAACCCCTCCCCCTATCCCCCTCCCCTTTCAGGGGCGGGGGAACAAAGTCCGAAAGGCCGATAAGAAAAACAATTTTCAATCGGAAACACGCTAAAATCTAAAATTTAAGATTCCCCGCCCATTTCTTCGTACCCCCGCCCCTGAAAGGGGAGGGGGACAGGGGGAGGGGTCTTTCGGTCGGATATTCGCTTGCCAACAAAAACTTTACGCATACCGCGCCCAAAACGTAAAATTTCCCGCGCATGACGGCGCCGGAATCGCGCAAACTGTCTCCGGGGGTGATGGCCTTGTCCGACAAACGCCAACCGGACGATACGACGCCCGTACCGCAAACGCCCGTACTCCAACGGGAGGATACCGCGCCCGTACTCCAACGGGACGATACCGCGCCCGTACTGCGCCTCGACCCGGAAAAACGTCTCTGTCCCGAGTACGACGCGGTCACGATAAAGCGTTACCGCGCCGCCGCGCCCGGTAAGATGGGCTTCCGCGTGCTCGATAACTTCTGTGAGGAGCATATCCAGTAAAAAACGCGCCGCGTCCGTATCCTGTCGACGCGGCGCCTTTCGCCGGAAATCTTTACATCATTTTTACATCATTTTTTTTGCGAAACCTTGCTAATCTATGCTACTTTTTGCTAAGGGGCCGGATTCGACCCCGTAACTTTTCGGGCGTGAAGAGTGCGCGAAATACGCGAAAACGGCTTGAAAGCGTTGCCTTTCAAGCCGTTTCCTATGGTCCGAGTGGCGAGACTTGAACTCACGACCCCTTGACCCCCAGTCAAGTGCGCTACCAACTGCGCTACACCCGGTTGCGTATGGCGTCCGGCGCGTATCCCTCTGGCGCGGACGCGTCCCCCGCAAGGGACTTGCAGGAGGTCACTACCATGGCTACCAACAACATGAAGTACCGCTGAGGCGCGTCCCCCGCAAAGGACTTGCTTACTATACCACATCTTTTTCGGGAATGCAAGAGGTATTTCAAAAAAATTTTCCCGACGCGGGATAAAATTTTTCCTCCGCACGGCAAATTTTTCTTCGCGGGATAAAATTTCGGGATTCCGCCGCGCAAAATCCAAACGCCCCCTTGTCAGGAGACCGAATATCGGTTATAATACGGACGAAACGGAGGTTATCGTATGAAAATCTTAGTCCTGTCCGACACCCACAACGACCCCAAAACCCCCTGTCTTGTCGTTGAAAAGGAACAGCCCCGGATGATTTTCTTCCTCGGCGACGGCTGGCGCGATTCCGATAAAATCATCGAGACGTTCCCCGACATCCCCCTGTTCCGCGT
>JAFSOM010000021.1 GCA_017447005.1 Oscillibacter sp. | reverse complement strand
TTCCGCCGCCAGTTCCCCCAGATACAGGCGCTGTTGCTTTTCGTTCAGGCTGTCAAACAGTTTCCGGTTCATTTCCGCTCATTCCTTTGCTTTTTCTTTTCATTATACCACATTATCAAACAAAGCCATAGTTGCAAAGATTATTTTTTCGCAAGTCCTTACCAATTTTCGCTTCGTAACATCCATTTTCTGCAGTCTATCATTTTTTATGTCTTCATGAGGAGGTCAAAAGGGCATACTACGCCCCTGACCGCTGCTCCTACCTAAAATGCTCCTACCTAAAAATGCTCCGACCTAATATACGTTCATTATACGTCAGTCCAAGACCTTTGTAAACTTGACGTTTTGTCCGCCCTGCGCAAAAGGCGGAATTTGTCGGTTTTTCAGCTACTGAATATCGAGCGGTTCAAAGAGCGCTACGGGCAGACCTTGATAAGAGATATTTTTCAGGCGATTATGCCGCAAAATAGCGATTGCTGACGTATGCGAAAATTCGTTCACGACACAGGTCAATACTTGTTATGTCATAGCAAGCGGGGAGACGCTGATACAGCGCGTCTCGAATAAACGTATCTACGACGGCTCTGGTTTCTTCCTTTTCCGTCCAATGGTCCAAGCCGGCGATTTTTTCCTCAATTTTCCTAAGCAAATCCACCGCTACCGCCTTGATTGCCTGTATATCCTGTCCGTCGAGATTCTCCGAACGCAAAAGGTCGTATATCGCCAACTCCTCTTCGCTGGAAAAGCCCTCTCTGACATATCGCCGTTCCTCATCTTCCATATCTTGGACAAGATTCCACAACTCCGTAAACGCCTGTTCCGTCGCGGCGTCATCCTGCGCGTGATTGTACTGCTCAATAATACGCTGATAACGGCTGTAATAGTCCGTTCGTCCCGGATTGTTCGCCATCATGAGACTCAGACGCTCGCTGACCGCGCTTTCCACGTCACGGAAAATCAGCCGTTTTGTTTTGGAACGGGCGAACTCCCGGCGCAACAGGTCAAAGTCAATCCGGCTGATGTCAATCCACCGGGAATCCGCAGTCTCCGGGGAAGGGTTTTCAATTTGTACGTACTCGCTGATAATGCCGTTGATTTCCGCCGATAACGCTACATTATCCGTATGTTTCCGCTTTTTGTTCAGCTCTTTGCGGATTTCACGCAAAACCCGGATTCTTGCGCGGCCTTTCGCGGATAACTCGTCTTGATTGGCGAACTTTGCCAGACGCGACAGTTCGCTGACATACGCTTGAAACGTCTTGCGCTCTTCAATGCTCCCGGATACCGCCTCCGCGCCCAACGCAAGCGCCGACAGCTTTTCCGCCTTGTTTGCGTTGACCAAAGCGTCCAACGAAAAGCCCCTGTCCTGTAGATAAGATTCCGCAAGACGCGACAACTCCAAAATTCTCGCAATGAGCTTTTCCTTGTCAATCGTGGGGTCTACGCTATGCTTTCCGTTACGGTTCGCGGTGTAATCCGCCAGCGCCTTGCTGAGTGCGGTCACAATGCCCACATAATCGACAATCAGTCCGTTGCTTTTCCCTTCCGATACCCGGTTAGCGCGGGCGATTGCCTGCATAAGCGTGTGGGCCTTCATGGGCTTGTCCAGATACAGACAGGAAAGGCATTTCACGTCGAATCCCGTCAGCCACATCGCGCATACGAACACAATGCGGAACGGGTTCTCCGGGTCTTTGTACTCCTTCTCCAAATCGCGTTGCGCCATTTTCGCCCGGTGCGGGAGAATGTCAAGCCCCCACTCCTTGAACGTCCGTATTTCGTTCTGCTCCTGACTGATGACAACCGCCATTTCCGTTTCTTCCATCCATTTCAACTTGCGGGAAAGTTCCTGCGCCTCCTGCTGTGTGGCGCACTTGATTTGCTCCCGGACGCGTTCCGTCTCCTCGCGCCAGTAGCTTTGCGCCAGATTGTACATCCTCACGCAAGTGACCTTGTCCAGACAGACGAACATCGCCTTTCCGGTCGTCCAGAGGTCGGAATAATGCCGCACGAAATCACGCGCAATCGCTTCTAAACGGGACTGCGCTTTCAAAATATGAATTTCCTTTGCGAACTCCTTCTCTAAGCGCTCCTGTTCCTTCTCATCCGCGTCCGCACGGTCAATCGCGTCTAAAATGCGTTCCGTGATTTCCGGGTTTTTCAGCTTCTCGATTTTCTCGCCGCGATTCTCATAGTACAACGGAACGGTTGCGCCGTCCTCCACGGCTCGCTGGAAATCGTAAATGGACACGTAGCCGCCGAACGTGCGCTCCGTGATGTTGTCGTTGGTCAATAA
>JAFSOM010000246.1 GCA_017447005.1 Oscillibacter sp. | reverse complement strand
CATTCGCGGTAAAGCCTACGACCAGCGCGTTATTTTTGCCGTCCTTATCCCGGCAGGAAACGATGGTCTGCGGGACGGGGCGAAGGCAAAGCGCGGCGTTTGAAGCGGTTTTCAGCATGAGAAATTCCTCCTGTCGCTTGTATTTGAAAAAAGTATATCGCGGCCTTTCGGAAAAAGCAACGGCGAATCTTCATTTGTTCTCTGGCAAATCCTCATATTCTGTGTTATACTGTCCGCACGGAAAGGGGGCGCGCTATGGATTCCATCAAAGAAAAACTTCTGGAACTGTCGCTTGACAAGCTGGCGGCGGAGTTCCGCACGCTTGACCTGACGTTTCACCGCATGGAAAACGGACGGGAAAGCGATGTCACGTCTTACTGGCCCGGAAACGCCGACGAGGACGTGATGATTTGCGTATTCAACGGGAAAGAGATTGAGGAGCCGTTTCATCGGCAGGACTTTTTCTTTTTGAATTACGCCTACCGGGGAAGTTACGACGCGTTGAGCGCGAAACGCAACCGCCTGATTACTATTCACGAAGGGGAATGTTATATCGGGCAGCCGTTCAGCGGTTACGCGCTCCGGGGCGATAACCAGTCGGAACGCGTCATTATCGGCGTCCTGGTTCGCCGGGAGACGTTTTTCCGCGAATATCTTCCCACGCTCGTTTCGGATTCCTCCATGTTCCATTTCTTCCTTGCCCCGGAGACAAACCGCTTTTCCGAAGAGTTTATTCATCTGTCCTTTGAAAGAAGCTCCCCCGTTAGGACGCTGTTGGAAATGATGGTGACGGAGTACGCAGACCGCCGGGAGGATACGCAGGGAATTTTGAAGCCGCTTGCGCTGGCTCTGTTTATGAACATTGCGCGGCGTTACCGCATGGAACGGCAGGGAACGCGGGGCGCGACGCTTTCTGAGCGCATTATCCAGTACATGAGCGACCACACAGACGCGTCCACGCTCAAAGACATCGCCGCGCATTTTTCCTATCATCCCAATTACATTTCCACGGTCTTACGCCGGGAGACGGGCAGAACCTTTTCGGAAATCCTGCTGGAAAAGCGGATGGAACGGGCGGCGATTCTTCTGAAAGGAACCTCGCTTCCGGTTGAGAAAATCGCCCCCATTCTGGGCTATAGCAACAGCAGCAATTTTTACAAAGCCTTCCGGGAGTATTTTCACCTCTCCCCGCGAGAGTACGCCGAATTGGGAAACGGAATCAAATCGTCTCCGCCTGACAAAAATAAGAAATCGCCATAGCGTATCATAAAAATATCTGTTGCAAATTGCTCAAAAAAGGGGTATAGTAGAATCTGATTTCAAAGAGTATCATGTTTGAGAGGAGAGAAAGCTATGAATCGGCGCGTCAGCAGAATCGCGCAGGCGCTTTGCAACTCCCATGAGCCGATTACGATTGCCGATTTGTCAACGGAGTTTGAAGTCACGCAGAGGACGATTCGCAACGACCTTCGGGAAATCAGCGACCTGTTGGAGCAAAACGGCGCTTCCAGAATCACGTTTGAGAGCGGCGGCCTGATTGTTGCGCCCAAGGATTTGAGCCAGCTTTTACAGTCCGCTTTTCCTGAAAACTTCTACGCCTACAAGCTGTCCCCGGAAGAACGGGCGGGCGTAACGGCGGTGATTCTGGTCAGCGCCCCGTCCTACGTCACAATGGCGGAAATCGCGGAACGCCTGTTTGTCAGCCGCGCCACGATTATCAAGGATTTGGACAGTATCCGCGAGATACTCCAAAAAGGGAATCTGGAGCTTTCCTCCCGCGCCAACAAAGGATTGAGCGTCACGGGAAAAGAAAGCGATAAACGCTTCTTTTTAATGCGGACGCTCCGGGGCGATTTGTCGCAGGAAAGCGACGCTATCAGCCGCCTGACAAGCGTACAGGCCGGGGACAGGGTGATGTTGCAGAAAATCCTCAGCGAGCAGGAGCATACCCACGAAACCTTCCTGACGGACGATTCTTTTCAGGACATTCTGCTGTACCTCGGCATTATGATAAACCGGAATTTGCAAGGGGAATTTCTGGAACCTCAGCCCTATTTCGACAACAGCGAACGCTACCTGATGGCGCAGGACATTCTGCGCTACGTCACGCAATACTGCGGCGTCCGAACGACGGAACACGACATTACGGCGCTGTGCGTTCTGCTGGAACAGGCGCGTTACATTCGACAGCGTTCCTTTGAACGCGACGCCGTGAAAATCCAGATGATTACGCGCCAGTTTATCGCCGCGATTTCGGAAGAGCTGGAAATCAATCTGAACAACGACTACGAATTTTTTGAAAACCTGTCCAACCATATCAGTTCCGTATTTTCCGCGCCGCCCGCCGACTACCCGGAACAGGCCGTGATTGAGGAAGTTCTGGAGGAAAGCGCGGATATTGTGGACGCGGTTCACCGCCGCCTGCCCGTGATTGCGCGGTATGTGGAACGGGAAATCACGGAAATGGAAATCGACTATATTGCCATTCACGTCTGCGCCGCCATTGAGCGCAAGAAAAACAAGGAAATCGCGTTTCATGTGATAGTCGTCTGTCATGCGGGAATCGCAACGTCCCGCCTGCTGATGGAAAAGCTCAAAAAGCACTTTAACTTTCAGATTGTGGACATTGTTCCGGCGCATGAAGTGAAGTTCATCCCCGAAGGCAAAGCGGACTTTGTGATTTCAACAGTTCCGTTGCGGAATTGCAAACTGGAATATGTGGTTGTTTCCCCTTCTTTTAATGACAGCGACTATATCCGCGTAGGGAACAAAATCGACGCTCTCCGCAACAGCCGCCATTTGCCTTCCCGCGTACAGGACAGGGGAATCAGTCCCAAGGGCGTTATCGACTGCATTCAGCCGCTTGTTTACGACGCTGTGCCGGAACAGGCCCCGGAACTGATGAAAAAAATCCGGAGGGCGGTCAGGAATCATTTCAACCAGACAGCCGGAGCGGAGGCCGAAATTTTCTCCCCATATCTTCATCACCTGTTGCCGCCCGACCATATCGAACTGAACGTGGAGTGCGCGGACTGGCGGGACGCCATTCGGAAGTCCGCGCAAAAGCTGATGGAGTGGGGCTATATTGAAAAGCGTTATGTGGACGCCATGATTGCGAATGTCGAGGAAAACGGGCCGTATATCGTACTCTCGAAGGGGTTTGCGGTGCCGCATGAGGGACTGGAGCAGGGAAGCGTCCGGGTGGGAATGTATCTAATACGCCTGAAAACGCCCGTTCCGTTTGAAGCGGAGGAATTTGACCCGGTGGAATTTGTCTGCTGTCTCAGCGCGGTAGACCATAAAACCCATCTGAAAGCGTTCTTTAATCTGGTAAATATGCTCCAAAACGACGAGTTTAAGAAACTGCTCCGCGAATGCGAAACCCCTGCGGAGGCGGCGTCCGTCATTGAGCGTTACGAGTACGCCATCCTTGGATAAGCGTAAAAAGGGAAACAGTGGAATTTGTTTCACAAATCTGTGAAGCGTTTTCCACTGTTCTATTTTTTTTCACGCTTTTTGAAAGACCTTTGACTGTTTTTCCGTCGAAAGCTGTGCTACCATACCATCAGACGCAAGATACAGGCTGGCCGGCGGTATCAGAACAGGAACGGCGGAGAATCAGGAGGTAACGCCTATGATATGGGAGCTGATGAATCCGAAGTTTGTCTTTCCCACTCTCGCGGCAAAAAATTACGAGGATGTCATGTCGCAGGTTGGCGGGGCGCTGACGCGGGAAGGATACGCGAAGGAAACCTATGTGGACGCGCTCATCGAACGGGAGCGGGAGTTCCCGACTGGGCTTGACGTGGACGGCTACGGCGTGGCGATTCCCCACACGCCCGTGGAACACGTCAACAAGACCGCAATCGCCGTGGCGATTCTGGAAAATCCCGTGGAGTTTACCGCTATGGGCACGGACGACGAGTTTGTACAGGTGAAACTCGTCATGATGCTGGCGATTGCCGGAAAGCCCGGAGAACACGGGGCGCACATCGACGAACTGCAACGCATTATGGCGATTCTGCAAGACACGGCCCTGCTGGAAAAAATCCAAAACGCGAAAAGCGCGGACGAAATCATCGGACTGGTCAAGGAAAAGGAGAGCGCATTATGAAAAAGAAAGTTATCGTAGCCTGCGGCGGCGCGGTCGCCACTTCCACCATCGCGGCGAACAAGGTCGTGGAACTGTGCAAGAAGAACGGCATTGACGTGGAAATCTGTCAGGTTCGTATCAACGAAATCGAATCCAACCTTCCCGGAACGAGCCTGATTGTCACCACCTCCAAGGTCAAGCGCGACTACGGCGTGCCCCTGATTACCGGAATGCCGTTCATCTCCGGCGTGGGCGTGGAAAAGACGGAAGCCGCCATTCTGAAAGTTCTCAAAGAGGACTAATCCGGCGAGCTAATATGGAGGACGCGGCCCCGTCCGGGACTGCTTCTCCCTCCCCCTCCCTCTCTTTGGAGGCTGTACTCCAAAGCGCGAACGCTCCGGCGTACAGCCTCCGCTCTTATGAACGCTATCTCAGGAAGGAGAATCAATTATGGGATTCCTGAACGCCTGCGCCTTTGTGATTACCTATATCATCGACATGGGCGCGTCGGTTATGCTCCCCATCATTATCGCTATTCTTTCCATCTGTATCGGCGTGAAGCCCGGTAAGGCTATCCGCGCCGGACTGATGATTGGCGTCGGCTTTGTCGGCATGGGCCTCATCGTGGACATGATGAACGCGAACATGGGACCCGCCGCGCAAGCAATGGCGGAACGTCTGGGCGTGAGCCTGTCCATTGTGGAAGTGGGCTGGCCCGGCATGAGCGGCATTACGTGGGGAAGCGTAGTCGCCACGATTGCCATTCCGCTCGCTATCGTCGTAAACCTCATCATGTTCGCAACGAAACTGACGCGTACCATCAACATCGACATCTGGAACGTATGGCACATCGCTTTCACGGGCGCGATTGCCTACGCCGTCACGGGAAAGCTGTGGATTGGCTTGCTTGGCGTGGTGTTCCACTCCGCGATTACTTACAAGCTGGGCGATTTGTGGGCGCCGCTCCTCTCGGACTACTTCGGCATGGACGGCCTGACCGCCCCGCACGGTGCTTCCGCGTATATGGCCCCGGTTGCCTGCGCCGTGGACGCCCTCATCGACAAAATCCCCGGCCTGAACAAAATCAACATCTCCGTGGAACGCTTGCAGGAGCGTATCGGCGTATTGGGCGAACCCGTGGTAATCGGCGCGATTCTGGGTACGATTATCGGATTCTTAGCCGGATACGACCCGCAGGGCGCGTTGCCCCTCGGCATTAAAATGGCGGGCGTCATGGTACTCATGCCCCGTATGATTAAGTGCATTATGGACGGTCTGCTCCCCATCTCCGAACGCGCAAAGGAGATTATGCACAGCAGATTCAGCGAGGGCGAAAACTTCCATATCGGCCTTGACCCGGCGCTGTTGTTGGGCGATTCGGAGGTTGTCACGGCTGGCATTCTGTTCATTCCCATCACGCTGATTATCGCTATCCTCATGCCCGGAAACCGTATCCTTCCCTTCGGCGACTTGGCTACCATCGGATTTTTTATCGCAATCGCCGTAGCCGTCCACAAGGGGAACCTGTTCCGCACCCTGATTTCCGGCTCCTGCATTATGATTATGACCATCTGGATTACCAACCAGACCGTGCCTTGGACAACCGCGCTTGCGGTATCCGTCGGCGCGTTGGAGGAAGGCGGAACGCTGGCGGCTATGGACCAGGGCGGCTGTCCGTTGACCTATATCTTTACGCAGATTTTCACGCAAGAAAACATTCCCGGTCTGATTGTCATTGCCGCGATTTACGCTGTCTGCATGGCGTTCGCCGTGCGACATTCCAAGGCGCGGGCGGCTGAAATTGCGGCGGAAGAAGCGGAGGCGTAAGCAATGGCTATGATGAAAGCGGGCGTCGTTCACGCGCCGAAAGTCATCCGGTATGAGGAAATCAAGAAGCCTGTCCCGGAGGCGGGGGAAGTCCTCGTGAAAGTGAAGTATACGGGTATCTGCGGCTCTGACGTTCCCCGCGTCAACGGGACGGCCTGCCACTTTTACCCGAATGTGCTGGGGCATGAGTTCTCCGGCACGGTCGTCGAAACCGGGGAGGGCGTCACGACGCTGAAAGAGGGCGACCGCGTGGCGGGCATTCCTCTCATGCCCTGCATGAAGTGCGAGGATTGTCAGCGCGGCAACTTCTCCCTGTGCAAACATTACAACTTTATCGGTTCGCGGCGGTTCGGGAGTTTCGCGGAATACGTGGCTGTCCCGGAACAGAACGCCGTCAAGTTTGAGGACGAGGTTTCCTTTGAAAAGGGCGCATTCTTTGAACCCGCGACCGTAGCCTTACACGGTTTGGAGCGTCTGCCGTTCCAAGGCGGCAAACGTATCGCCATTGTCGGCGGCGGCACCATCGGACTGTTCGTCATGCAGTGGGCGAACATCTTCGGGGCGCGGGAAGCCGTGGTATTCGACCTTCTCCCGGAGCGGCTCGAACTGGCGAAACGTCTGGGCGCGACGGCGGTCGTCAACACGTCGGAGCCGGACTGCATGGACAGGGCGATGGAACTGACGAACGGGCGCGGCTTTGATTACGTCGTTGACAT
>JAFSOM010000245.1 GCA_017447005.1 Oscillibacter sp. | reverse complement strand
GCATGGGACGCCCCCATCAGACGGGCGCTCTTGACGTAGTTGACCTCCCGGGCCTCCGCATACGCGGCGCGGGTCACGCGGGCGAAACTGGGGATGAATACCAGCCCGAGCGACAAGACCAGATTGAACGGTTTGCCGGGGCCTAACAGACTGATAACCGTCAAGGCCAGTAAGATACTAGGAAACGCCGTCAGAACGTCCCCGACGCGGATGAGCAGTTCGTCGGCGAGGCCGCCGAAATAGCCCGTCACCGCGCCTAGAAGGATACCGCCGCCCGCGCCGATTGCGATTGTGGACAGCGCAATCACAAACGAAGTTCCGGCGCCTTCCATGACGCGGGAAAAAATATCGCGTCCGAAGTTATCCGTTCCGAACAAGTGCGCGGCGGACGGCGGGAGGAATTTCTCCGCGCTCATAGCGGCGCTGTCGTAGGGGGTCCAGAAGAAGCCCAACAGCGTCACCGCCGCAAGTAGGCCGGTCAAGGTCAGTCCGGCGAGTAAATAATAATTCCGTTTCATATTCCATCTTGCAATCACGCGTCGGCTAAACGCGGGTCAATGCGGACGTTAATCAAATCCGCCGCCGTATTGAGCGCGACCACCCAGAACGCCAGTATGACGACGATTGCCTGTACAACGGGGTAATCGCGGTTGGAAATCGACACGACCAGCATACGCCCAAGGCCCGGAATGCCGAAGACCTGTTCGACCACAATCACGCCCGCGACAATCTCCGCCATCATCTGCGCCAGAAACGCGACCGTCGGCGTGAGCGCGTTTTTGAGCACGTGACGCCGTAGCACGGTATCGCGGTCACTGCCGCGGGAAATCGCCGTGCGCACGTAGTCCCGGTTGAGTTCGCGCAAGAGCGTGCCGCGCAGGATGCGCACGGTCATAGCGATACGCGGTATGGCAATCGCCACGGCGGGGAAGAGCAGAAAGCGCAACGCGTCCGCCGTTTGCGAAAGTCCCGGGAAGGCCCCCGGCGTGAACCAGTGAAGCGTGACGCCGAACACCCATGACAGGAGCAGTCCCGTGAAAAAGGGCGGTATCGACATGCAGAACTGATTGAAAACCGTATGCGCGGCGTCCAGCGGCCCGCCGATAAAGCGTACCACAATCAGCGACAGCGGAACGGAGCATAACAGAATCAGCGTGAAACTCATCGCGCTTAACAGCAACGAAATCACGAGCTTGTCGCGGAGCAGTTCGCCGACGCCCTGACGGTACGTCAGCGACTGCCCCAGATTCCCGGTAGAGAATCCGGCGAGCCATTCGCCGTAGCGCACGACGAACGGACGATTCAAGCCGAGTTCCTCCCGCAAGGCCGCGACGCGTTCTGGCGTGGCCTGCGTGCCTAAGCGCGCCTCCGCCGCGCTTCCCGAAATCCCCGAGAACGCCGCGAACGTGCACAGCGACACCAGAAACATCGTCAGCAGAAGCGCGGAAAGCCGTCTAAGCGCGTATTTCATGCCGCGTCATCCCAATGCAGATTGTAGAAGTCCAAGACGTAAATCGGATAGAGTTGCAGTCCCTCCAAGCCCTTGCGGACGGCTATCATGTCCGCCATATCCTGAATATAGACGTTGGCGGCGTTTTCGGTGAGATTGCGTTCCATGGCCTTGTACGCTTCCGTCTGCGCGTTGTCGTCCGTCTGCGACTGCGCCTCCGCGAAAAGATTGTCATAGTCCGCGTTGTTGTAATTGATGAAGTTATTGCCCGCCGGGGACGTGAAGCGCTCCAACAGCGCCCGCGCCGTCATCGTGGACGCGTCCACGCCAATCACGGTCGATTCAAAGTTCCGTCCAAGATAGGTATCGTTCAGCCACGTCTCCCACTCCACCGGGAGAATCTCCGCCTGTACGCCGATTTCCTTCAACTGTTCCGCGATAACCTGCGCCGTGTCCATGTGCGGCTTGTAGTTCGACGGGACGGTCATGGACATCGTGAAACCGTCCGGGTATCCGGCGTCTGAAAGCAATTCTTTCGCCTTCTCCGCGTCGTGCGGGTAGTAGTCGGTCAAGGTATCGTCAAAGTATTTGCTGAACGCCGGGTACATGCTCGACCCAATCGGGAAGCCGTAGCCGTCGAAAGCGAGGTCAATAATGGCCTGTTTGTCGACCGCGTGGCAAAGCGCCCGCCGGACGCGCACATCATTGAACGGCTCCACGGCGTTATTGAGATACAGCGCCTGCACGAGATTCATATAGCCCTGCTCGACGCGGAAATCGTCGCCGAGTTGTTGCGCCTG
>JAFSOM010000244.1 GCA_017447005.1 Oscillibacter sp. | reverse complement strand
TCCGTCATAATAACGGCACAACGAACGCCCTGCGGCGTCCGTTGACAGAAACATAATAAGCGGTAGGCCGTGCAGTGTTGTCAGCGCCGCACAGCCCTATGATGAGTGGATGTAGCACTCAACACAACAGACGATTATGCCCGTACCGTGGGCATAGTATACCCGTTTTCCGGGAAGTTTACAAGCCGGAAACCGGGCTGTAATCGTTGTGTCATGGTCTGATTGTATCAGGCGGTGTTGAGTTCACGCTCGGCGCCGCTTGTTTTGTTTCTGACAGGGATGGTCTGGACGTGTCCGGACACCAACTGTCAGGAAAGGACGAGCGCCTATGAACCCTAAAACCGATAACAGACGGGGAGGAGGTGAATAACATGAAGAAAAGGTTGCTTGCTTTGTTGCTGACCGTGATGGTATTCGCGTCGGTGTTCGCGCTTCCGGCTATGGCGGTTACGAAGAGCGAATTTAACGACGGGGATTACTGTACGGTACGCATTGACCAGAAACTGCTCGACAAGCGCGGAAAGCAGTATGCTAAGGTGACACTGCGGACTTACGATGTCCTTTCGTGGAAAACCAGTGGAAAAGTAGTCGTGACCATGACAGACGAAGACGGAAACTACATCTGGAGTGGCGTAAAAACGTGCGGCGTTACTTTGAAACTGGGTGACGACCATCCGGTGTACCGCATTTATGTGGACGTGTATTATGAGGACTGCGCGGATTGGGACGTTATTACCCAAGGTAACAACTTCACCAACGCCGGAAAATGCGCCAGTTGGAAATTCCTGAATGAAAAAGACTGTTCCATTAGCTAACCCTTTATGAAATCACGGGGACTGTCCCATTATTTGGGATAGCCCCCGTTTTTATTATTGCGTGTCGTCAGTTAATTCGAGTTCGGGCGCGTCCGCGAGTTCGAGGACTTCCCCCGGCATGGCCCCGGCTTCCTCCTCTTCCGTCCACGGATTTTCCGTCGGCGCGTCCGATTCCTCCGGCGTTTGCTGGACTATCATTTCATTTTCCAGCTTGCTCTTGACCGCTAACGCCAACAGTCGATTTTGCGTGCACTCTTTCAGTACGCTGTTAATCGCCTGCTGCATAGCGTACTGGGCGGCGGCGCGGTCTTCCTCAATCGCCGTGCGCAGACGCTCGTTCTTGCCCGTGACCGCGTTCCACAGACGTTTAAACAAACTCTGCTCCGAAAGTCCGTTCGCCTTGGCTTTCGCGCTCGTCAGCGCCGCCGAACACTCTAAAGCCAACGCCTCAATCTGCGCGTAATTGTCCCGGCTCTGCCGCAACATTTCCCCGATTACGCTGTCAATCTCCCCGGCGTAGGCCGCGTTCAGATGTTCCCGCGCCGTCATGGTCTCCGACATATCGTCACTTCCTTTACGTCATTATCACGTCGTCCTCGGTGGGTACGCCTTCCTGCAAGGCGTCGGCGTCCATACCGGGCGGGTCGGTCGTATCGTCGGACGCCGCGAACGCTTCCAGCATTTCATCATAGTTATCGCGGAAGGCGTCGGACAACGCGCCCTTCTTCTGCGCCCGCAACATGCTGATACGGTCTTGGTAACGCCGCTCGGATTCCTCGAACGCCTGAAAAATCAACTCGTTCTGCTGATGAATCATCGCGGCGTCGACAAAGCCGCCCAACGCCTTTTTCGTATCCTCATAGCCCTGCTCGATACGCCGCGCCGCGCCTTCGGCGGTGAAATCCAAAGTGCCGTCCACGAGACCGCCCAAGTCGTTTTGCGGCGTAATTTCCACGAGTTTCGCGTCGGGATACTTCGCGTGATTGATGAGCACGTCGCGCAGGAGGTTCACGACGATGATATAGCCGACGCCCAATTCCGCGACGGGCGCGACGGGGATGTTATCGCCTAGGAACGGTACGCCGCCGTCGCAGTACGTCTCGCCCTGAAACGTCACCTTGTCGAATACGACCGGAATCGCGGAAGACGCCAGCAGGATGGTTTGGGCGTCGGCGGCGGAGTAGTCGCGGAGGTCAAAGCGGCGTATCTGATAGCCGGGGTTGGTCAGACAGGTTGCGTAACAGGGGATGGACGCGTTACGGATGGCGTCAAAGTCGACGCCGCCGCGCATGAGTTGCAGTAAGCCCTCCCGGGAGAACGGCGCGGATTTTTTGATGTTCTCCGTAATGGCGGGGGCCAGCGCGGACGCGGGCGGAAGGATACGCGTCTCGGCTACGGCCTCAATGCCCGATTCCGCCAGCCATGTTTTGACGTTCTCGGCGGAATACGAATCAGGCGAAAGAATCAGCTCGGGTTTCATATTGCGCCAGATTTTTTCGGCGCGTTCCAAATCGCCCGTTGCGAACAGCGCCGCGTTGAGCGCCCCGACCGACGTGCCCGACACCGCGCATACGTTTTTGTCAAGTCCGGCCTCGCGGAGATACTTCCAGACGCCGATTTGATACGCGCCCTTGCCGCCGCCGCCCGCTAATACCAGTCCGATACCGTTCAACAGGATTCCCCCTCAAAACCGTATATTTATCAGTAAGCGACATTGTACGCCCCGGCGCGGGAAATTGCAAGCGGTATTTTGGGAAATTCTTCCATGACTTGCGGGCTTGCGACAAAAAGTCTCCCCCCGGAACGGGGGG
>JAFSOM010000243.1 GCA_017447005.1 Oscillibacter sp. | reverse complement strand
TTGGCTGTCAAGTCTGGCCTTCCCCCGTCTACGGGGGAAGGTGGCGCGCAGCGCCGGATGAGGGCAAGTTTCCGCCGCGCCAACGAAAACTTTACGCATACGCCGGACGCTCAAACCGTTCGGGCATAAAAATTTCCCGGAAACGGTTGTCAGCGTCCGGAAAGTGTGGTATACTCTTATGCCAACAGGCGGCGGCGCAGTATCCGAAGTCAGATTCGCCGCTTCTCAGGGAGGGCCTAAAAATCCTCTGAAGGGCACACCGATGAAACCTCTTGTACCCGCTTGATACGCCCAGTTTCGGGCGGGCGCTGGGGGGAAGCGCGACGGCCTCCAAGCCTTGTCTTATCGTGCCATCCGTGACGGAACCGCGCCGGGAGCGGCGAGGGCCTAAGCGCCGCGGCGGAGTAAGGCGGGAAACGGGAGCCGGTCGCATGCTTGCGGACTCAGGGCGCCGGTCAATGGCATGGCCGACCCGACCCTGTTTCCGTGGAGACCCGTTTTTGTGCGCGGACGTACTCCCAGCGCGGTATACCGGCCCGCGTACAGTTCGGGCGAGAACCCGTAATGCGGTGCATCCGTCTCGAAAGAGGCGGTAACGCTGTGTGCGGCTGTAGCCTGCCTTGACGTGGGACGGGTGAATAGGGGACCCACGCGGCGCCGCTCTGGCCGGGGCGGCGTTGCGATTGCCTCTTGAAACCCGCCCTGCAAAAGAGGCTAAAGGAGCGGACGGACTGGAGCGGAAATCGCCTCGGCTGTCCATGACGGGACGGGACAGGGTTTGCAGTACGGACTAAGTGGCAATCGGGCAGCGCGGAGGGCGACGCCGCGCCGGAACGCTGAAAGGGGAACCGCCTTTACCGGCAACGGAAGGCGCGTTCCGGGGAAAGCCAGCCCGACCTAAGCCGTAAGATTAACTTGTCCCGCCGCCGCCGCCTGTTTGATTCGCTTTTCCGCCCCCTTTGTCGCCCCCTGTGGGGAGAATCTCACGAAGTGACAGAGAGGGAATCGAAACCCGTAAAGTGAGGGAAGATTTTGAGCGTACAGAGACAGCGAAAGAAAAAAACGCCGCCGTCGCCGTTCCGCTGGGCGGCTATCGTGTTCTGTCTGGCGGTGATTCTTTCGGCGGGACTGAGTTTAACGTCAGAGTTTCTGCTATCCGGCGCGGGGATTGTACTGGCGTCGTGCGTACTGCTGTTGTTTATCCTGCTGGGCATCGCGTTCGACGTTATCGGCGTGGCGGTGACGGCGGCGGACCCGCGTCCGCTCAACTCCATGGCCGCGCATAAGGAACGCGGCGCGAAAGAGGCGTTGCTCCTCGTGCGCCACGCCGGACGCGTCTCCAGCGTGTGCAACGACGTGGTGGGCGACATCTGCGGTATCGTCAGCGGCGTGACGGGCGCGGTTATCGTGGCGCGGATTTGCGCGGCGTCCGACGTAAACGCGATAGCGGTCTCCGTGTGCGTCACCGCGCTGATTTCCGGCTTGACCATCGGCGGAAAAGCCCTCTCGAAAACGTTCGCCATTCGTCGCGGAACGGACGTTACGCACTGGGTGGGACGATTCCTGTACTTCTTCGGTCATCTGTTCCAACGCCGGAAAAAACGCTGAAACAATCGCCGCTATAAAAAACGCTGAAACGACAAAAAGCCACGACGCCGCGCAAGGGAGGGAGTTCGTATGCTGTTGGAAAAGATTCAGTCGCCCGACGACGTGAAGGCCTTGGACGTGCGGCAACTCCCGGCGCTGTGCGCGGAACTGCGCCGCTTTTTACTTGATAACGTCTCGCGTACCGGGGGGCACTTGGCCTCGAACCTCGGCGCGGTCGAACTGACCGTAGCCATACACCGCGTGTTTGACACGTCGCGGGACAGGCTCGTGTTCGACGTGGGCCACCAGTGTTACGTGCACAAGGCCTTGACCGGACGCCGGGAACTGTTCGCAACGTTGCGACAATTCCGGGGGCTGTCGGGCTTCCCGAAACCCTATGAGAGCGTACACGACGCCTTTATTGCCGGACACGCGTCAAACTCGGTCTCGGTCGCGCTGGGAATGGCCCGCGCTAGGACGCTCTCCGGCATGGATTACAGCGTCCTCGCGCTCATCGGCGACGGCGCCATGACCGGCGGACTGTCCTATGAGGGCATGAACAACGCCGGGGCCTCCGGCGAACCGCTCATCGTCATTCTCAACGACAACGGCATGTCTATCAGTCCGAACGTCGGCGGACTGTCCGCGCACTTGAACCATCTGCGCAGTAAGCCCGCCTACTACCATTTCAAAAAGTACTACCGCCGTCTGTTCGGCAAACATCCCATCCGCAATCCGCTTTACCGCTTCATCCATCGGGGGAAAACCTTGCTCAAACAGGCGATTTTCCCCGGGAGCACGCTCTTTGAGGATATGGGCTTTACCTACCTCGGCCCCGTGGACGGCCACGACATTGAGCGGCTTTGCACGGTTCTGCAATGGGCTAAAGAGCTGAACGGCCCCGTGTTAATTCACGTCCGCACGGTCAAGGGGCGCGGCTACGTCCACGCCGAACGCAATCCCGACCGCTTCCACGGCCCCGGCCCCTTCGACGCGGATTCCGGACGCCCGCTCAAATCCGGCGGCCCGGACTTCTCCCATGTCTTCGGGGAAACCTTAGTCGAATGCGCGGCGGAGAATCCGCGTATTTGCGCCGTCACCGCGGCGATGTCGGACGGAACCGGGCTGAACGCGTTCGCGGAGGCCTACCCGGAACGTTTCTTTGACGTGGCAATCGCGGAGGGGCACGGCGTGTCGATGTCGGCGGGACTGGCCGCGCAAGGCATGATACCCGTTTTCGCGGTCTACTCCACGTTCTTACAGCGCGGCTATGACATGCTGGCGCATGATGTCGCGCTGGAACATCTGCACGCGGTTTTCGGCGTTGACCGCGCCGGACTGGTGGGCGCCGACGGCGAAACCCATCACGGATGTATGGACGCGCTTTATTTATCGCAAATCCCCGGCTTTACGGTGATGTGTCCGGCGAACTTCGCGGAACTGCGCTCGATGTTGCGTCAGGCGCTCTTTGAGGCGTCCGGGCCTGTGGCGGTACGCTATCCGCGAGGCGGCGAGGGCGCGTTCCGTGCGGATACGTCCGGGCGAAACCTTGTGCGCGTCTACCCCGCCGACGACAATACGCCCCCCGATACCGACGAGGAAACCCCCGACGCCGGGAAGATTATCCTCTTATCCTACGGTATCCTTATCAATCATCTGCTGGACGCGGCGCGGACGCTGGACGCTGACAATCTGCCCGTGGAAGTCTGGAAGCTCAACCGCATTGCGCCGTTGGACGCCGACGAACTCGGGCGGGTCTGCGGCGGCTGTCGGGCCTTACTGGTCTTGGAGGACTGTTTCCGCACGGGTTGCGCGGGCGAACGAATCGCGGCGGCGTTGCTCGAACGCGGAACGCCCCCGCGAAAGCTGATTCTCCGTAACGCGGGAAACGGTTTCGTATCGGCGGGGAGCGTGCCCGAATTGGAGCGTATGTTAGGCTTGGACGCGCAAGGCGTGGTAGAGGCTCTCCGGGAGGCGTTATGAAACAACGGTTGGATGTGCGCATGACCGAAACGGGGCTGGCGGAAAGCCGTCAGAAGGCGCAGGCGCTGATTCTGGCGGGCGACGTGAGCGTAAACGGGCGGCGCGTCGACAAGCCCGGCGCGCAGGTTGACGACGACGCGGAAATTACCGTCCGTCAAGGTTTGGCCTACGTCAGCCGGGGCGGACTGAAACTCGAAAAGGCGATGGACTGTTTTCCATTATCCCTGACGGGCGCCGTCTGCGCGGACATTGGCGCGTCCACGGGCGGCTTTACCGACTGCATGCTACAGCGCGGCGCCGCGAAAGTCTACGCCGTGGACGTGGGCTACGGTCAACTGGCGTGGAAACTCCGTACGGACGCCCGCGTTGTCTGTCTGGAACGGACCAACGCGCGCTACCTGTCACGGGAGCAAATCCCGGAGCCGCTGGACTTTGTGTCCGTGGACGTGAGTTTCATTTCCCTTCGGCTGATTCTCCCGCCCGTGCGCCGGTTGTTACGCAATGACGAAAGCCGGGTGGTGTGTCTGGTCAAACCGCAGTTTGAGGCCGGACGGGAGAAGGTCGGAAAAAAG
>JAFSOM010000242.1 GCA_017447005.1 Oscillibacter sp. | reverse complement strand
CGACTCACTTTGAGCCGGGGATTTTTCGCGTCAATCCGCCCCCACAGACGACGCTTACATCCCTGTCCGCAACAGGCGTCGCTTTTGGAAACGCGGCTGATTTTCGCTGATGCGCTACTGGCAAAACATCTGGAGCAAATGGTGGAAAATTGGATTTTTGCGCCGAAAAGCGGAGCAACATTCCCATGATTGCAAAACTGGATTCCCGTAAACCGGATTCCTATGTGCAAATCATTCTTGATTAAAGCAGGAATTTCTAAATTTTTCCATGCTCCGTAGCCCAGCAATGATTCCCGCTATCGTTTTGCGGGAATCGCTGTTTAAGGGACGCCCCTAATACCCCGGACTGTCCGCTTTGCGTCCAGTCGAACGCGCCTGACGGCGCGGCTTTGGCTTTGCGGCATTTCAAGTTTCTCAATTTTACGAGTTTTCGCTACTTGAAAACTTATTTCATACAAAATTGAGAACAAGGAAGGAAATCATGAAAATTATTTCAATTTTTCCATCTCATCCAGCAAGTCATGGTAACTTTTCACAGGGGCATAACGCACATCACTTGTTGAAATTTCATTAAACAGTTTTTTTGCGCAGTCTATCTTCGCTTTTTCAATCGGCCTTATTTCCATACTGTCCATAGTTCCTTTGGTTTCCGCGATAAAGAAAATATGCTTCACCGTTCCGTTGTTGAAGGCAATCGCCCAGTCCGGAGAGTAATTTCCTACCGGCGTCGGAATCGCAAAGCCGCGGGGAAGTTTCGCGTAAACGCATACTTCCTCCGCTTTCTCCATGTCCTCAGCGAAACGCCGCTCCACGCTCTTTCCGTCTTTCGCGTAACCGTCCGTAAACACATAATCCTGAATGTGTTTTTTCGCCCGAAACGCTTTCGACAAGTCCCCGCTATGTTCCGATGTGAAAATATCGCTTTCATATTTGCCTTCCGTATGATTATAAGAAACGCTCTCTACGACCATATTCGCTTTTTGTTCCTTAATCATACGGATTGCCTTTGCGATAAATTCTTCCGGATTTACGCGATACCATGCGAAAACCGGTTTTTCCAATCCGGACAAAATAGCCGCCGCCGTGCGCCGAGTAATGGTAGCTCCATCGGAAATTTTTCCAATCAAATCATAGGAGACATAACTGGATTCCGAGAGTTTCAAAACCTCTGTACGCGTTTTTTCATCGCCAAAACTTTCGCCCCGCTCCACGGAATGCTCATTCATATCCCGCATCTGCTGACCGGAAGTTACCGTATACTGAAGTCTGGCGGTATACATTTGTTCGTTCATACAACGGATAGCGTTCCGAATCAACTCCTCGCTGTCAAAGCTGACCGTATACGCATATTGGCGGTTAATCAGATTCCAAAGCGTCTGAAATTCCTGTTTCCAGAAATTATCGTTTAACGGATTTTCCATAATCTTGGGTTTGTTGCCGTCCGAAAACATCTCAGACAAAGCGCTTTCGTCAAATACGGCCTGAATCAACTGATGAATCCCGTCCGCCATATTTGCCACGGAGGACGGCAACGGAGCCAGCGTTTGATTTTTTAAATCTTCCCTGTAGGCGTCCGTCACGTTATCCTCATCGTCGATATATTCATTTTTCAGAAGATAGCGGTAAACCGCTTTTGCCTGTTTCACGTCCAGACGGACAGGCTGACCGTCCACCATTACCGTTTTACCGATAAAGTATTCCATCGTCGCTTTGCAAGGACGGTCATACATATCTTCACGAATGCCTTTTTGAAGTCCGGAGATAAAGTCGCTGTAGCCTTCGCTGGCGATTACCGTCAGCATATTGATGTTTTGTACCTGTTCGCCGCAATGTTCCGCGTCCATCCGTTCGCCGTCCTGATTTACGGAAAGGCGTAAGCCGCGTCCCACTTCCTGCCGTTTTTGAGTAGCGCTACTTCCTCCATGCTTCAGAGTGCAAACCTGAAACACGTTGGGATTATCCCATCCCTCACGCAAAGCGGAATGGGAAAAAATAAACCGGACAGGCTCCTCAAAACTTAACAGGCGCTCTTTATTTTTCAGAATCAAATCGTAAGCGGAAATATCGTCGCTTTCATCGCTTCCGCGTTTTGTGGAACTGTTTACCTTACGCCCTCTTTTATCAACGCTGAAATATCCGGCATGGGCTTTGGAAGGGTCGCAACAATGTTCCCGCAGATAACGCGTATATGGAGTGTCAAACAGGGTCAAGTAATCGTTCAATACGGCGAGATACTCCTGCTCAAACATCTCCCCGTATTCGGAGTTCATTTCGTTTCCCTCTTCATCATAAACGCGGTATTTTGCCACCTCGTCAATGAAAAACAGAGAAAGCGTTTTCACGTCAAGCTCAAAATTCCGACTTTCCTTTTCAAAATGGGACAGAATCGTCTCCCGAATCTGAATGCGGCGCATATCCTTTTCCGATACGTCCCCGACGCCGACACCGCGACGAATCACAACGCCGTTCGTGAAAGAAACCGTATCGGTTATCGGGTCCACTTCGCTGACCCGATAACCGCGATACTGCTCCATATTGCCGGAAAGCGCGTAAAGGTCCTCGTCCGCTTTGAACAGGCGGGATTTCCGTGTGATGTTTCCGCTTTTCTGGAGGACTTCAAATTCCATACGCGCAATGGGCGGATTTTTCGGCGTAATCATGATGTTTTCCAGAAACAGATAACGGTCTGTTCCCCGGAAATTTCTCATGTCAAATCCCTTGACTTCAATCCGCTTCACAAGACGCTTATTATAGGCGTCCATTGCGTCGAGAACGTAAACCAAATCATGATGTTGTCTGTGCGTCGCGGAATAGTTCAGGCAGAACAGAGGATGAAACAACGCCAAACTTTCCTGAGTGGCCTTGCCCCCCATTTTCTGCGGCTCGTCCAAAATCAGAATCGGACGGTTCGCCGCGATTACGTCAATGGGCTTACGGCTTCCGAAATCGTCCAGTTCCTCATAAATGCGCCGGGCGTCCGCGCCTCTGGCGTTGAACGCCTGAATGTTGATAATCATGACGTTAATGCCCGCCCCGGCGCTGAAATTGTCCAGTTCGCTGAGATTTTTACTGCTGTAGATAAAATGCCGCGCCTTTTTGTTATAGTATTCCATAAAATGGTCTTCCATCGTCCGGAAGGATTTTTCCACGCCCTCCCGAATCGCCACGGACGGAACCACAACAATAAACTTGTTCCATCCGTAGCGTTTATTTAACTCAAACATCGTTTTTATATAAACGTATGTTTTCCCCGTGCCGGTTTCCATTTCAACGTCAAGCGAACAACGCCCCAAATGACGCGTCAGGGAATCCGTCAGGCGGATATTATTCCGGGTCTGCATATCGCGGACATTTTTGAGTAGTTCCTCATCGGATAACGCGACGGCATGATTGCAAAAGCCCGCGCTGGTGTCGTCATTGTCGGAGGAAACGCGCCCGCTTTCAAACATGGAAAGTTGCGCCGGCGTTGCGGGCCGGACGCCTAAATCACGAATATAGCTGACCCGTTCCTGAAACGGCTGTCCGGCGAAAATGTTCGTCACGCTGTTGACGGCCTCCGTCTGGTAGGTCTGGATTTTGAATTGAAATTTCATTTTTTTCAACCTTTCCAAAACTAAGGTTCGTCTTCCGTTTGCGCGAAAACAAGTTTATTTATTTCGGGCAATACACCTAATTCCGCGCATCGTCTGATAATGCGATTAAGCAGTTCAGCGGATTCTTCCACAATATCTTCTATACTTCCTTTAATTTTATTGCCATGTACAGAAGCGGAACGAGAAGAGTACAAAGCCCTTACCTTTTTGAATATGGCCTTTGCTTGTGGAATATCTTTTCCAGATAAAAAGTTTGCAATGTATAGTTATCCAACTTGAGAATATTTATCGATAGCGGCTTCTAATGCTTCCTCAAAAGAATCGTAGTAGCGCATATTCTTTCTAAGCCACCGCTTCATATTCGCCCACAGTTTTTCAATCGGATTGTAATCGGGCGAAT